>NZ_JBHNZD010000040.1:0-21150 GCF_054960375.1 Alteromonas sp. G4i35
AATCCGGTTTTTTATTAGCGCTAGATAAATACTTAGTTTAACTAAGTTGGAGTTTATCCATCAACAATACGGCTTGCGTACGCGTGTTGATCTCTAGCTTGCGAAGAATGGCACTAATGTGTGCTTTAATGGTTGCTTCCGTAACGTTCATCTCGTGAGCGATTTGCTTGTTCATTAAGCCTGCGCGTAAGTAAGAAAGCACTTGAATCTGTTTAGGTGTAAGTTCACGGAAGCGCTGAAGTAGAACTTTAAGCTCATCGTCAACTTTCTCTAGTTCTTCTTCCATACCTTCTGGAAGCCACTTTTTGCCACCAATAATGTCTACAATAGCCTGAGCAATTTCTCGTGTTTGGGACACTTTGGGGATAAAGCCCTGAGCACCTAGGCTCATTACTTGAGCGACAACCTCAACAGTATCGCTGCCCGAAACAACACCAATAGGGATATTCGGGTATTGTTCACGCAGCGTGATAAGGCCGTTAAAATATTCACCGCCAGGCATATTAAGGTCAAGAAGGATCAGCTCAACACCGTCGAATTCGTTTAGCTTCGCCATCGCATCATCCAAGCTTCCTGCTTGAATTATCTGTGCGTTTTCAAAGTAAGGTTCCAACGCGCCGCTCAAAGCTTCGCGAAACAATGGGTGATCGTCTGCTACTAGAATTCTTGTCATTAGCGTTACTGCTTCCTTATTGTATTATGAGTATAGATTAATACTTTAGATCATTAACGAAAAGCCCTAAACCAGAAAAATCACGCAAAATATAACAAATTTGGTGTTTTCCATTGGCATTTACGTATCAAACGGTAAAATTGCGCCCCAAATTAGTTAATTGAAGACCCACTGTGAAGAAACACGACAATATATACGCAAAGGCACTCAATAAAGTAGATGACTTTAAATTTGACGAGTCTGTCGTTGATGTGTTTCCCGATATGATTCAGCGCTCAGTGCCTGGATACGAAACCATTGTTCACACCATAGGCGAATTGGCTAAAATTGCAGTTACGCCCAATACCGTCGTTTATGATCTTGGCTGTAGCTTAGGTGCTGCAAGTTTATCTGTGGCAAGAGCTGTACCTAACGATACATGTGAAATTATTGGTGTGGATGCCTCAGAAGCAATGGTAGAACGCTGCAAACGCGTCGTACAGACCTTCACACTGCCAAACC
Organism: Alteromonas sp. G4i35; assembly: GCF_054960375.1. NCBI lineage: Bacteria > Pseudomonadati > Pseudomonadota > Gammaproteobacteria > Alteromonadales > Alteromonadaceae > Alteromonas > Alteromonas sp. G4i35. Next base: position 1,175 of record NZ_JBHNZD010000040.1, read on the forward strand.
CAATTGTTATTCAGCATGGGTTTGCACAAAGTGTAGAAATTAAGAATGCCTCTTTGGTTGTGATGAATTTCACTTTGCAATTTATCCCACCCGCTGACCGCGAAGCGTTATTAAAGCGCATTTATGATGGGTTAAACCCCGGCGGTATGTTGGTGCTATCAGAAAAAATACGCCACCCTACCCTTACTGGCAATGAGCTGCTGGTAGATTTACATCATCAATTTAAGCGCGACAACGGTTATAGTGAACTAGAAGTGAGCCAAAAGCGCGCCGCGTTAGAAAAAGTAATGCTAACCGATACATTTAACGAGCATGATACTCGCTTGAGAAAAGTCGGGTTTACCGATGTTGTGATGTGGTACAAATGTTATAACTTCACGTCTATGGTTGCCATTAAAGGCTAAACAAATCTCGCTACGTCCGTCTTTCCGCAACGCCAACACATATTAAGAACAGTATGAGCAAATTAGAACAAACTTGGTTTACCGATTGCTACAAATCGTTAATAGACAGCCCGCTATCACATTGGCTTCAAACGCTGCCGGCACAAATGGACACCTGGCAGCGAACTGCTAAACACGGTGAGTTTGATAAATGGTGCCGTTTACTTTCGAAGCTGCCGACTACGTCGCCGAGTTGTGTTGATTTAGCCTCAAGCGTTTCCATTGGCACCGAAAATGACGTAGATGAATATGTCCAAAAACAAATTGAAGGATTACTAAAGCAGTTTATGCCCTGGAGAAAAGGGCCATTTATTCTTCATGGAATTCATATTGATACAGAGTGGCGTTCGGACTGGAAATGGGACCGCGTAGCACCTCATATTAGTTCGCTGAAAGACCGAAACGTTTTAGACGTAGGTTGTGGTAGTGGTTATCACATGTGGCGCATGCTGGGTGAAGGTGCCAATAACGTAATAGGTATAGATCCTACCCAACTGTTTCTTATTCAGTTTCACGCCATTAAACAATTTATTAGTAAAAGTAGTGCGCCTTCCGAGAATATCCATTTTCTACCGATGGGCATTGAAGACATGCAGCCACTGAGAGCTTTCGACACTGTGTTTTCTATGGGTGTACTTTACCACCGTAAAGACCCAATGGCGTTTCTGCAGCAACTTAAAGACCAGCTAAGAAAAGGTGGCGAACTGGTACTTGAAACCCTTGTTGTGGATGGTGATGAAAACACAGTATTGATGGCGGGTGAACGCTATGCACAAATGCGAAATGTGTGGTTCTTACCGAGCACTGCAGCCCTATCTGTTTGGTTAGGCCGTTTAGGCTTTGAAAATATTCGCGTTGTAGATATCAACCACACAACCCTAGATGAGCAGCGAGCAACGCCTTGGATGGAAACGCAATCTTTGAAAGATTTTCTCGATCCGGAAGATATTACTCGCACTATCGAAGGTTACCCTGCACCACAAAGGGCCGTTATTGTCGCTAACAAGAAGTAAGTCGTAAGTCCACGCGTCTGTTACCCTATTGGCACAAATGTTGTTATCTTAATCAAGAAGAACGTGCGAATTCTGCATTGATTAAGGTGACAACATGGATATACATGGCTTTCTAACGACGCATCAATTGCCAAGTACCTATGCAGAAACTGCACAACAATGGTTCACCCCATTATGTGAGCAACTGCTTAAGCACCAAGATGGTGCAACACAACCATTTATCGTGGGCATAAATGGTAGTCAGGGTTCAGGTAAATCAACTCTGACCAGTTTTATCGAGTCCTTCCTTACCTCGGTCCACAACAAAAAAGTGGTATCACTCTCAATTGACGATTTTTACTACGACCAATCGCAGCGAAATGCGCTAGCAATAAAAGTTCACCCGCTTCTAGCAACTCGTGGTGTACCGGGTACTCATGACATTCCTCTAGCGTTAAATACGTTTCGCAGTTTAGAAAAAGGCACGCGTACATCGCTGCCCCGCTTTAACAAAGCTACAGATAACCCGTTCCCCAAAGAACAGTGGCCTGTAATCGAATCTTCACCCGATTTCATCATACTTGAAGGATGGTGTGTGGGCGCTATTGCGCAAACATCTAGCGAACTTAAACGGCCAGTAAACCACCTTGAAGAAGTAGAGGACCCATTGGGCATTTGGCGCTCTTTTGTAAACACTGAACTAGCAGGCGATTATCAGACGTTGTTCGACAAAATAGACTACCGCATTATGCTGAAAGCACCGAGTTTCGACTGTGTGTATCAATGGCGGTTAGAACAAGAACATAAACTCGCCCAAAAAGCGTTAAAAGATAGCGATGGAGTGATGTCTGATGAAGAAGTGGCAAACTTTGTGCAACACTACCAACGCATCACTGAACACGCATTAAGTCACTTGCCTGAAAAGTGCGACACCGTGTTTTATCTAGATGAAACAAGAACGATAACTAAACAGGACGTAAAACGATGACGAAAACGCTTGTTTTCACCGATATGGACGGCACGCTGTTAGACCACCATACCTACTCTTTCGAGGCGGCGAAACCGGCTTTAACGGCATTAGAAAAAAAGGACATTCCCGTTATTCCCACTACCAGCAAAACCTTTGCTGAATTACAACCGCTGCGCGAGAGTATTGGTTTAGACGGGCCTTTTATTATTGAAAATGGCGCCGCTATTTTCATCCCTCATGGCTTTTTCAAACAAAAACCCAGCGGTACGGTTTGGATAGATGGCTACTGGTGTAAGGCGTTTATCTCAAACAAAAATTACTGGATTAAGCTACTTGAAAAAATAGGTAGCGAATTTGACGGCAAGTATAAACAATTCTCAAAAATGTCGATTCAAGAAATTCAGGAATGTACTGGGCTTGACGAAAGGTCAGCGTCACTTGCTGCCAAACGCCAGTTTGGCGAGCCGGTTTTGTGGCTAGGCACTGACGAAGAAAAACAACGCTTTTTAAAGGTAGTAAAAGATCGCGGTGCTTTCCCTCTGGAAGGCGGCCGCTTCATTCATATTTCAGGTAATTGCGATAAAGGCCAGGCCCTCAAGTGGCTGGCTAATGAATATCAAAAGCAACATACCACCAAAGTTAACACTATTGCCCTTGGCGATGGTAAGAACGACGTTGCAATGCTTGAAGCTGCGCACGTCCCCATTCGCATTTTATCCCCGGTAAATCCTCCACCAGCAGTAAAAAAAGAAGAGGTCTATACCAGCACCCTAACCGGCCCTGAAGGCTGGAACGAAATGCTTACTCAATTGCTATCCCTATGATCAGGAGGACACATGGCTGATTTTTATCAAAATGGTGTGGTTACTACGTTACATAACTTAGCTCGTCGTCCTACCGAAGAGCTTGAAGCAGAGCTTCTACAGTTTTCACAAAAGCGCCCTATGGCACTTATATTACCGTCGCTCTTTTCTGAATTAGAAGGCGACGCACTTCCACATATCGTCAACGAATTAACAGACGTGCCCTACTTATCAGAAATTGTCATCGGTCTGGACCGAGCCAATGAAGAGCAGTACAAACACGCACTAAAGTTTTTCGGCAAACTTCCTCAGCATCACAGGGTGCTATGGAACGACGGTCCTCGCCTTAAAGCACTTGATGAAGAGCTTCAGGCTCAAGGCTTGGCGCCAAAGGAGTTAGGTAAAGGCCGAAACGTTTGGTACTGCATGGGCTACGTACTAGCATCGAATCGAGCAGAATCTGTTGCACTACACGATTGCGATATTGTTACCTATAACAAAGATTTGCTCGCAAAGCTTATCTACCCTGTAGCCAACCCAATGTTTAACTACGAGTTTTGTAAGGGTTACTATGCGCGTGTGGCTAACGGCAAAATTAATGGCCGTGTTTCTCGACTTCTTGTTACGCCATTACTTCGTGCATTAAAACGCATAATGGGTGACAACGAATACTTGGAGTTTATGGACAGCTTCCGCTATCCATTAGCGGGTGAGTTTTCGTTTAGACGCGACGTACTAAACGATATTCGCATTCCAAGTGACTGGGGCTTAGAAATTGGTGTGCTGTCTGAAATGCACCGCAACTATTCGCACAATCGCCTGTGTCAGGCAGATATATGTGATATTTACGACCATAAACATCAGGATTTATCGCTTAATAACGACCAAGGTGGTTTATCTAAAATGTCTATCGACATTACCAAAGCCATTTTCAGAAAACTTGCCACGCAAGGCTATACGTTTAGCAACGAAATGTTCCGCTCAATTAAAGCCACCTATTTCCGTATTGCGCTAGACTTTATAGAAACCTACCACAATGACGCGGTAATGAATGGCTTGAACTTAGACATTCACAGCGAAGAGAAAGCAGTAGAAATGTTTGCCAGTAACATCATGAAAGCGGGGCAAAACTTTTTAGAAAACCCTATGGAAACGCCGTTTATACCAAGCTGGAACCGCGTGACCAGCGCGGTACCCGATATTTTAGAGCGACTATTAGAAGCGGTTGAAGCCGATACTGCAGAATATATGGAGTAAGTAATATGGCATGGGACCATCTCCATGACAAAGTAAAACACCATTTAGAAAGCATTTATGCCGATGTATCGCTGGACGTCTCGTATGAGACGCTAGCGACTGAGTTAATGAACACTATAGGCATTCAGCAGCAAACGGATATTGCTTCACCTCAGTCTCATCACAATTATTGGGATGAAGATGACATTATCATGATTACCTACGGTGATAGTGTCATTGACGAAGGGGAGCGCCCGCTGGTTACGTTAAATAAGTTTTTGCACCGCTACTGCAAGAACACCGTTAATAACGTTCACATCCTGCCCTTCTTCCCATACAGCTCAGACGATGGGTTTTCGGTTATCGATTACTCTACGGTGAATGAAGCACTAGGTTCATGGGACGATATTGAAGTCATTGCTGAGGATTATGGCTTGATGACCGACTTAGTTATCAATCACTGCTCTGCAAGAAGCGTGTGGTTTGATAACTTTGTGAAGGGTGAAGGACCAGGATCTGACTTTTTCTTCACAGCAGACCCATCTGATGACCTCTCCATGGTAACTCGACCTCGTGTGTCGCCCTTGCTGCGAGAGACGGAAACCGCCAACGGTACAAAGCATGTATGGTGCACGTTTAGTCACGACCAAGTTGACTTTGACTTTAGAAACCCCAAGGTGTTGTTAGCGTTTATCGATATCATCAAGCTGTATATTGATAAAGGCGCTAAAATCTTTCGCTTAGACGCAGTGGCATTTCTTTGGAAAATTGTAGGTACAAACTGCATTAATCTATTCCAAACCCACGAAGTCATACGTTTGATCCGAACGCTGATTGAACATGTGGATCCTTCCATCATAATCATTACCGAAACCAATATTCCCAACAGGGAAAACCTAACGTACTTTGGTAATGCTAACGAAGCCCATGCTATCTACAACTTTTCGCTTCCGCCGTTACTTGTAAATACATTAGTAACGGGTGATTGTACGTATTTGAAAAGCTGGATGATGAGTATGCCACCGGCGCAAAACGGCACAGCCTACTTTAACTTTATCGCTTCGCACGATGGTATTGGCTTGCGTCCGGCGGAAGGCCTACTGTCAGATGAAGAAATTTCAGAGCTTGTGCATACAATGCAGCACTTTGGCGGCAAGGTGTCGTGGCGCGCTTCTGATCACGGTCAGCAAAAGCCTTACGAGATAAACATCACCCTATTCGACGCGCTGCAAGGAACCACCAAGGGCCCTGATAAGTATCAAGTGGACCGATTTATTTGTGCTCACGCCATAATGTTAGGTATGGAAGGTATACCAGGAATTTACATTCACAGCTTACTCGGCACATCCAACGATTACGAAAAGGTCGCTAATACAGGACAAAATCGTTCAATCAACAGAAAACGTTGGGACTTTAACGAATTAGAGGCTCTGTTAGACTCGCCCTTTTCACAGCACCATAAAGTACTCACTCGAATCTCGCAGCTTATACGCATACGTAAAGCGCAGCCCGCATTTCACCCCAATGCAACGCAGTTTACATTGCAGCTTGGTAATCAATTATTTGGCTACTGGCGACAAAGTCTCGATAGAAAGCAAAGTATTTTCTGTATTAGTAATATTTCAGACGAAGAACAAACAATTTTGCTGTCTGACATAAATCTTATTGGCACAGATAATTGGATTGATCTCATCACCCGTGACGAGATAGCCCTTTCTAGTGGTTTCTTACAAATGAAGCCTTATCAAGTGCTTTGGATCAGCAACCAAGATTTTGAATGAATCTTTGAGCTTATAACGCCAGTCGACCAATAAATCTACCGCGGTAAGGATACTGCGGTGTTATGCTTGTCACACGAGTTAGCAAATAAAAAGTTTGTAATGCAAGAAATTAATACCTTTTTTTTCGATTTAGACGGAACCTTGGTGGACTCTGTTCCTGATTTGGCAACAGCGTTAAACCAAACATTAAACGACTACCAATTACCAACTTACAACGAGCAGACAATTAGACACTGGGTTGGAAATGGTGCTCGTGTTCTGGTGGAACGCGGATTGAGCGGCAACGCAGAGATCAGACACCATTACACATCAAACGAGATTGATGCCGCTTTAGAAAAATTTCTGTTCTATTACCGAACGCTAGATACTAAAAGTACAGTGCTGTACGACGGCGTATTCGCAACACTTCACGCGCTAAAAGAACAAGGGTTCACGCTAGCATTAATCACTAATAAACCTTCGGAATTTATTGAGCCTATTCTTTCTTCGTTCTCAATATTTTCGTTGTTTTCGCTTACCATTGGTGGTGATAGTTTACCGGAAAAAAAGCCTTCTTCCCTTCCCCTTCTGCATGCCTGTGAAAAGCTTGGTGTTTCTCCCTCACAGTGTGTAATGGTTGGAGATTCTAAAAATGACATTGTTGCCGCAAAAGCCGCGAACATAAAAAGTATAGGGCTTACCTACGGGTATAACTATGGTGAGAACATCGCAAAATATAAACCTAACTGGGTTTTCGACGACTTTGAAGAGATATTAACGTTCGCTTCTTAATTCATCTGACATAGCCGTTGATGAAACTTCAATTGCGTCGTTTACGCATACTTTCTTTTATTTCACGCTTTAACCTTTGGTATAAGGCCGCTTTTTCTGTAATATCCGCGTGTTAAATCATTTCATGGAGTTGTTGGTATGTCATCTAAATGGCTTTCACTAGAAGAAGCCCTCACTAAAGCATTAGACGCTGCAAAAGCGATAAACGACGTTGAGCAAGTGAGCATTTTTGACGCCAACAACCGCATCTTGGCCCAAGATGTAACTGCCCACGTTGATGTCCCGCCCTGGGATAATTCAGCAATGGATGGCTATGCCGTAAATGCGGAAGATCTCAAACACAGTGATAAACTCGAAGTACAGGGTGTAATTACAGCTGGCATGAGTGCTGATGAGCCGCTTGAAAAAGGCAAAGCCTTTAAAATAATGACAGGGGCCCCGGTGCCTGCCAATGCTAACGCCGTTGTAATGGTAGAGAATACCGAAAGTCATGATGGCGAGGTTTTGATCAATAAAATTCCATCGGCGCAAGAGAATATACGTAAAAAGGCCAATGATATCGCCAGTGGCGATACACTAATAAGCAAGGGCACGCGCCTTCACGCCGAACACCTTATGCTGCTGTCCTCCCAAGGAAACAGTAAGGTGGCAGTATTCAGAAAACTTCGCGTTGGTGTAGTCGCGACTGGTTCTGAACTTGCTGCACCTGGCGAACCCTGTAAATCGACACAAATTTTCGAGTCTAATCGCGTTGGTGTAAGCAGCATTTTAAGCAATGAAAACGTAGAGCTTGTTGATTTCGGCATTGTAGAAGACGACGAAGCTTCTTTGCGTAAACTCTTCATTGAGGCGAGCGAGCGTGTAGATGTAATGGTAAGTAGCGGTGGTGTATCTGTGGGCGATGCCGACTATGTAAAAGATATCATCGCTGAATTGGGCACTATCGACTTTTGGAAAGTCGCAGTTAAACCGGGTAAACCCTTTGCACTGGGCAAAATAAACAACACGTTGTTTTGCGGTTTGCCTGGCAACCCTGTGTCTTCATTTGTTACCGCAAAATTATTGGTTGTGCCTGTTATCAAAAAAATGCAAGGACAAGTACAACCGCACGAGCCGTTCTTTGTTAACGCTAGCATTACGACACCTCTTAAGCGACGTGCAGGCCGCCGAGACTTTCAGCGTGCAACCATGGTAAGAAATAATCAAGGTGAATGGGAAGTCACACCATTTAAGTCACAAAGCTCTGGCGTTATGACTTCAATCACTTCTGCTAACTGCCTAATGGTAGTACATGAAGATATAAGTGAGTTAAAAGTTGGCGATACGGTTCCGGTTATACCGCTACATTTTTAACAAGTTCGTTGTTGAAACGCTACTTCGTTAAGGCTTTTGAGCTCGTTTTTATTTTCTGCATTTTTATCGCCCTAGGCGACCCATATAGAGACACATTACCGTGAATAAGAAACGCTTTCTTTTAGAAGGAAGAGACATTTTAAAACTAGCATGGCCATTGTTGGTTGCGCAGATTACTCAAATGCTAATGGGCGTTAGCGATACTATTATGGCTGGGCGTTACAGTGCAACCGACATGGCTGCGGTAGCACTTGGATTTAGCATCACTGTGCCACTGCTTTGCTTTATACAGGGTATAGCGCTGGCACTTCCCCCAATCATTTCACGGCTGCAGGGAAACAAAAATTTAAGTGGTATTGCCGACGCAAGTCAGCAAGCTGGTTATCTGGTTTTCTTTGTGGGATTAGCGGTAGCAGGCTTAATTCCATTTACTGAAAGCATAGTCGCGCTGTTCCCTATGGCGCCCGAGCTATTTAGCATTACCGTAGACTACGTACTGTATGTGCTGTTCGCTATGCCTGGATTTGCACTTTACCAATGGCTTAGAAACTATTGTGAAGGCTTGGGTAAAACCAAACCCACTATGATTATTACGGTTATCGGGCTGATGGCGAACATTGTAGGGAACTACCTGTTTATCTATGGTGTAGGCCCATTACCAGCTATGGGCGGTGCGGGTTGTGGTATTGCAACGGCCATTGTGATTTACACTATGCTTATAGCAACCGTTATCTATGTTCGTTTTGCCCCTGCCCTGCAAAAGTACAATTTGTTCGGACAATTGTATAAACCTAACATGGTAACCATAAATCGCACCTTCAAAATGGGCTTGCCCATTGCTATGACTATCCTATTTGAAGTGACGCTGTTTTCACTGGTTGCATTGTTATTAGCCCCTTTTGGTGCCACAACGGTAGCGGCCCACCAAGTCGCACTGAACTTCTCGGCCCTGATGTTCATGTTTCCTATGAGCATTGGTATGGCAGCAGCAATTCGCATTGGCTATCGCATAGGGCAAAATAACCCACGACAGGCAAAAATTGCAGCTCGAACCGCTATTTTGATCGGGTTTTTCACCGCTGCGTGTACGGCTAGCTTCACTCTGCTAGCAAAGGGATTCATCATTGGCCTGTACACCAGCGACGAAGCCGTATATAACCTGGCAAATGCGTTATTGATTTATGCGGCGTTATTCCAATTGTCTGATGCGGTTCAGGTGATTTCGGCTAATGCATTACGCGGCTATAAAGACACAACAGCGATGTTTATTATTACCTTTGTGTCCTACTGGTTAATAGGTCTACCTACAGGCGTTATTTTAGGTAGAACAAACTGGATAACGGCAGAACCAATGGCCGCAGCAGGGTTTTGGATTGGCTTCATTGTAGGATTGAGTGCTGCAGCTGTTATGCTAGGTGCACGCCTTCTTTACATCCAAAGGCCCAGTGCTGTGCATCGTATCGCGAATATATGATACCAGCCCGTATAGATAAATGCCCATTCAGAGGGCGCTGAGTGGGTAAAGATCTATGCGGACTGGTATAAGCACACTGAACGTTTAAACCGTTCAATTGAACCAAAGCAGTTACCCCCTGCTTTTTAGTTTGTCCCAGTCTTGTGGCGTGTCTATATCAAATTGTGCGTTAGGTATAGACACAGCCGTTACCCTACCTAATTTCGCATACTTCTTAATAACCGGCTTAGCCCCCATATCGCCACTTAGCGCTAGCAGTTCACTAAATACCGCTTCAGGGAAGATAGCAGGTACGGTTAATCGACTATTGTTCTCTCCCTGGATTTGCCATTCACTGCATACTATGTGATTAGGGTTCGCATAAGAAGTGTTGATAAGGCGAACGAAGTCTTGTGCATTAAGACTCGGCAAATCGGCCAACGTGAATAGCACATGAGTAGATCTTGTACACAAGCCCTTTGCTGTCGGGGACACTGATTTCGACAGTGATGAACGGCTTAAAAGGTGCGTGAGTCCAATGCGAATACTTGATGCAAGGCCTTCATCCCAATTAGCGTTGTGAACGATACTGATGGGTAGTTCAGAAACTTTACATGGAGAGTGTTTTAGCTGCGTATTTACGGAATCATGCCATTTACCCGTAACAACAGTAATGGGTAATTCACTGGTTAACGCCAAGTCATTGCGCGCACTAACTACCTCCCCCACACTGTGTTGTATAAGAGAAAGCGCAGAAATTGGGTGTTCCGATAAAAGCTTATTACCCTTGTAGCGAGCGCTCTTTCCGCCCGCCAACACCACAAGTGCTACGGCATAATTTTCCGACTTCAATTCAACATCCGTTATATCAAAGAAATAAAACGTTACACGTCAAAGGGCTTAGCGGCTTCTGCTAAGCCCTTTGATAGCAGCGGTTAACCCTTCAAGCGTAAGCCCATACATTCTGTCTTCCATAATTTCACGAATAATTTTGATAGACGAATAATACGGCCAATAATTCTCAGCTTGCGGATTAAGCCACACTGCGTTGTTAAAGTGGTTCAATAAACGCTGCATCCACACACTGCCCGGTTCTTCATTCCAATGCTCTACACTGCCACCTGGATACGTTATTTCATACGGCCCCATGGTAGCGTCACCTACGAAAATAACCTTGTAGTCTTTTCCGTAGCGATGAATGATATCCCAAATAGGAATGCGTTCTTTATTGCGACGAAGGTTATCTTTCCACACCTCCTCATACACGCAGTTGTGGAAATAAAAGTACTCTAAGTATTTAAACTCGCTTTGCACCGCAGAGAAAAGCTCTTGAGTACTTTTTACGTGTGGGTCCATAGAGCCTCCCACATCAAAAAACATCAACACTTTTACCGCATTGTGACGCTCTGGTGCCATGTGGATATCGAGTAAGCCGCCTTTTTTAGCTGTCTCACCTATGGTCGTTGGCACATCTAGCTGCTCACTGGCGCCGGTGCGAGCAAACTTGCGTAGCTTCCTAAGAGCCACTTTTATGTTACGCGTACCCAGTTCTACATCAGAGCTTAGGTTTTTAAACTCGCGTTTATCCCATACTTTTACTGCCGAAAACTTTCTGTTTCCCTTTTGCCCTATTCGCACACCTTCTGGATTGTCGCCATAAGCGCCAAACGGGGATGTTCCACCGGTGCCTACCCATTTATTTCCACCTTGGTGACGCTTTTCTTGTTCTTCTAAGCGCTTTTTCAACGTTTCCATCAGTTCTTCAAGGCCACCGGCTTTACGCAGCGCCTCACGCTCTTCAGGGCTTAAATTTTTTTCAATTTCCTTACGCAGCCATTCCTCAGGAATCTCTTTGCCAAACAAATCGACAGATTCAACACCTTCAAAATATTCAGCAAACGCCCTGTCGAACTTATCGTACTGAGTTTCGTCCTTCACCATTATGGTACGCGACAAACTGTAGAACGCTTCGATATCGGCATACACCACGTGCTTTTCAAGCGCACTAAGCAAATCCAGCAACTCGCGCAGCGTGGTTTTAACCTGATATTTTCGCAGTGTATAAAAAAACTGAATAAGCATTAGCGACGCGCCATAAAGACCAGTTTTTCAAACAAATGTATGTCTTGTTCGTTTTTAAGTAGTGCCCCGTAAAGTGGTGGAATAGCAGCTTTTCCGTCTTTTGAGTGAAGCGCTTCTGGTGGGATATCTTCAGCAACTAAAAGCTTCAACCAGTCGATAAGTTCAGAGGTAGAAGGCTTTTTCTTAAGCCCTGGTACATCTCGAATTTCAAAGAAAGCCTTTAACGCTTCATCAAGCAGCTTTTTTTTTAAATCTGGGAAATGTACGTTAACGATTTCTTGCATTTCCTCTGGATTCGGGAACTGAATGTAGTGAAAGAAACAACGGCGCAAGAAAGCATCTGGCAGCTCTTTTTCGTTGTTCGATGTAATAATAACAATCGGACGCTGCTTCGCGACTACACGTTCTTGTGTTTCATAAACGAAGAATTCCATCTTATCGAGCTCTAGCAGCAAGTCGTTGGGAAACTCAATGTCAGCTTTATCAATTTCATCAATTAATAGTACCGGGCGCTTTTCTGCGCTAAAGGCTTCCCATAATTTACCTTTTACGATGTAGTTGCTGATATCGTGAACGCGATCATCACCAAGTTGAGAGTCGCGAAGACGCGATACTGCGTCGTATTCGTACAAACCTTGCTGTGCTTTAGTGGTTGATTTAATGTGCCACTGAATTAGTTCGGTGCCTAAACTCTCGGCCAATTCTTCAGCAAGCATGGTTTTACCTGTGCCCGGCTCGCCTTTAATTAAAAGCGGACGCTCTAGCGTAATAGCTGCGTTAACCGCCAGCTGTAAGTCTTTGGTTGCGATATAATTAGACGTGCCACTAAAAGCCATTATTGTTGTACTCCGTATAATTTTTCGTCTTTGCAATTTTAACCATAATATCAAGGCCTTCTCATGATTGCCCATAGATATAACATATAGCTAAAAAGCACTTTGCATTTTACTGATTGGGACCAATGATATAGGGGTATGACGAAATCCCCTAATTCAGGCTGTGAATTATTAACTATCACATTCGTTGAATTATTAACTACTAAAAAGGTCGTACAGATCACGACAGACGGGGTTTCCTATAAAATAAGAAACGAGGTAAGGATTTATAATGAACGTATTTGACGACAATTCCCTATCTATTGGCCGCACGCCACTAGTAAAGCTAAATCGCGTAACATCAGGTAATGTATACGCAAAAATTGAATCGCGTAACCCGAGCTTCAGCGTTAAGTGCCGTATTGGCGCAAACATGATTTGGGATGCTGAAAAGCGCGGTGTCCTTACCGAAGGTAAACAAATTGTAGAGCCGACCAGTGGTAACACAGGTATCGCTTTGGCGTTTGTTGCAGCGTCTCGCGGTTATAAGCTAACGCTAACCATGCCTAGCAGCATGAGCCTTGAGCGTCGCAAACTTCTAAAAGCTTTGGGCGCAAACCTTGTCCTTACTGAAGCGCCTAAGGGCATGAAAGGTGCGGTTGCCGCTGCACAAGAAATTGTGGCATCAGATCCAGACAAATACGTATTGCTTCAACAGTTCGACAACCCGGCTAACCCGGCTATTCACGAAAAAACCACTGGCCCTGAAATTTGGGAAGATACAGACGGTAAAGTAGATGCATTCGTAGCTGGTGTAGGTACGGGCGGTACTATCACGGGTGTAAGTCGCTACCTTAAAAATACGAAAGGTAAAGCGATCACTTCAATTGCTGTTGAGCCAACAGACTCTCCAGTAATTACCCAAGCGCTTGCGGGCGAAGAATTAACCCCTGGCCCACACAAAATTCAAGGTATTGGCGCAGGTTTCATTCCAGGTAACCTAGACCTAGACCTAATTGACGAAGTTGAGCAAGTTACCAACGAAGAATGTATGGACATGGCGCGCAAGTTAATGACCGACGAGGGTATTCTTGCAGGTATTTCTTCTGGTGCAGCCGTTGTTGCTGCTAAGCGTTTTGCTGAACGCCCAGAAAACAAAGACAAAGTGGTTGTAGTACTTCTAGCAAGCGGCACAGAACGTTACCTAAGTAGCCCTCTGTTTGCTGGTGCGTTCGACGAACAAGAAGAAGTTCAATAACCACCAAAATGTTTCAATTATTTAAAAACGAGGCCTAGTGCCTCGTTTTTTATGCCTACTCTCTTCTGTTTCTCCTGAAGTTTCATGAAAACAAACACCTGAGTTTTACGCTCTATTACTTTGCTTTTGTGCGCAATATTGTGAATAATCAAAGCATAGATTAGCGAAGCGGCGAGCACATTGACTTCGTTGAGATATAAAACTATCAATAAGAAACGGACCTCTTTACATTAAGGTAATCCAAATGAAAACGCGTATGTGGTACGCCCTATTCGGGCTTTTTACAGTGTTGATTTTATCCGCTTGCGGTAAAAAGGAAGAAGGCATCGGGCGGTACGGCATGCTTGATGAAAGTACCCCTGAGTACACCACCGTAGCGTTTCTCAAAAGTGTTTATGAAGATGACAACCTTGATACAGCAATTCGCCTATCAAGCGAAAAACTGTCTCGTATCTTAACGAGATACCACACTAACAGTAACGTTCAGCGCCACCTCTTAAACCTTAAATATGACACCGTCACCATCACGCCTCAAAGTGCAGGCCGAGTTGGCCGCAACGAGTTCGCAGAAAAATCGACAATCACCGTATTTTTAAGTGGAACATACAACGACGATAAAATTGAAGACTTGCGTAGCCTAGACTTGATTAAAGAAGACGGTGAATGGAAGGTTAATAAAATTCATCCAGATGCCTATTTATAACGTGTAGATAAACGTTGTTTTTATGGCCAGCAACGTAGCTTTTTACAAATGAAGAAAATAAAAAGGATGTTTTCCGGCTTTTATGCTTAAAAGCGTTTATTTTTTGTTCAAAGTATTGTTTTAGGATAATAATTTTAAAACGCTCATAAGTGATATACGGATAGTTTCCACCTTGTATAAAGGATTTTTTCTGTACATTAAATTGTTAGGCGTCATTTACTCACAGCATTAAAATGTAGGTTTAGCAGTGACATTCCAGCATCAAAGTTGTTTTGCTAGGGTGTCTTTAAAGCTTACTTTTTCGGTAGTTTCAACGGCTTTAGCAACGTGCTTTCATCAACACCGCAACGCCAACATTCTGCATCACCAGCTTTCTAAACTCGCTCTTTTATCCAGCAATATCCTTTACATCTGGCATTTCGCACAGGGTTGTTTTATCTTAAATTCAATAATTTAAACACGCGGCCTATTTGGCTAGTGGTGGCAGCAAAGCTGCGTACGTTTCTTTGTACGCCTAACAAAACGCTGTTGGCACTCCCTCCGGTCGCTGGGACGCTAACACGTGGGCTGACTCACTTCGTTCGGATTTTAGCCCACGTGCTAGCGCCCCAAAGCTTAGCGTTATACGCCATGATGAAATATTGTTGCTGCAACTGCCATAGTAAGTTTCCTTGCAAGGAGGCTGTAGATGGCTACAAGTTGGGCTCTAAAAATGGATTTTTGTGCCCCTTCTGCAAAGCGAACTTAACGGAATTGTTTCTCAGTAGTGGCAAGAAAAGATTGAAATTTGATAGTAAAGCCCATGAAAAATGGGTGTCATTCTCAGGTTTAGTTGGCATAGTCACTTTTATAGCAATGTTTGTTATTTCCGAAGGCTCTTGGATAACTTTTTTCGTTACTCTTGGTGTTATTCTTTCCTATCTTCTATGCGGTTATTTACGCTGGGGTTTTACACCATACCCAAATATTATTGGTACAAAAGAGCTATGAAAGGTTGTTCTGACTTGGCGTATAACAAAAAAATCAAGTCACTCACTGCGTTCGCTGGGACGCATACATGCGGGGCGGCTTCGCCATTATGCCCCACATGCCTGCGCCCCTTATTTAAAAGTTATGTTTACCCTAGGAATTAGGCATTAATGAGTATTAAAACGGCGCGCTATCCATTTATTGGGTTGAGCATTCTATTCTTCATACTCCTTATTCAAAATCCATTGCTGGAAGCTATATACAATACTCTGTATATAACTTATTTCGTTTTTTCTTTTCTCTTCTTTATGTCACTGGCCCTAGGGCAATACACAAAGGTGGCAGTACAAAAAAACAAGTTAATGGTGCTGTTTCCTGTTTATTCAGTACTCTTTGTTATTTATTGGGTTTCTCAAAATTGGCATCAAGGAAGAGTAAACTTTATATTGGCAACACCTATTGTTTGCGGATTACTGCTGGCGTTTATGTTAAAAATACAACTGCGCTTTTTAGGCAAGTAAACATAACAATCACATTAAGCCGCTCGCAGGCTCGCTGGGACAGTAACACGTGGGCTCTGTCGCTTCGCTCGGATTTTAGCCCACGTGTTACTGCCCCTTATGTGGGGTGTTATACGCTATGAGCATCAAGGATAGAAATGCAGCTTAAAAAACCTAAGTACCTTCTCATTACTCAAAAATTAGGACTTAAGTTACCACTAATTTGGTGTGGTTCAGCGCTTTTAATCGGCGTGTTTACTCAAGAAATAGCAGCTGCAATCTTCATTTCATTCTCATCTTTTTTCTTAACTTGACTTATTTGTAAACTTTCAGGCTTTTTCCTCAGCCTACAAGAACACAGCGGCATTCTAAAAAACCATATTTACGATAACGTTATAAAAGCAATTTGGTTTATAAGTCTGTTTTGCCTCATAGTGAATTTCTATAAATCTCTACTATTAAAAACAGGAAGTGAAGCATTCTTGGGCTGTGTTTTTTCAATCGTTTATTTTGCCTTTATGCTTTCTGCATCAAACCGCTGGGGTATGCACTTCGTTGAAAAACGCGTATAACAAAAAAATTAAGTCACTCACTTCGTTCGCTGGGACGCATACACGCAGGGCGGCTTCGCCATTATGCCCTACGCGCCTGCGCCCCTTATTTAAAAGTTAGCTGCCAAGTATGGAAATTTAAGTTTAGTACGATGTTAGAACCTTCAAGTAACACATACTTCGTAAGCAGTGTGGAGTCCATAAACCTTAGTTTCTATCCAATTGGCTTAGTAATCGTTGGTGCAGCCCTCCTTGCGATTTTTAAATTCACACCTTTGCTGCACTCCCTTTCAGATTTAATCAAGGCAAAACCCCATCACATCTTAGGCGTTAGTCTGAGCATATGGGGAATTGCTTTTATCACTACACTTCTTAATAGCTGGGATACATATCAAGTTCAAAATGCTATTTTAGTTAAGCAAGTTCAGGTTACATCTGGTTGTATTGCCAACCACGAAATAGTAAGAGGCAACAGTAGAGAAGAAACATTCTTCGTTTCAGGTATAAAATTCCAATACAATGATTACGCTGCTAAACAATATTTTTTCGCTAATCGAGAGCACGATACATTTATTCAAAACGGACAATGCGTAACTATTGTTTACCTGTCAAAATTTGGAAACGGAATTTTAAAAATCGACAAGGTTTGAATAGCATTGGCTGCTAACAAACCACTCAAGGCTCTCGCTTCGCTCGCTGGGACGCTAACACATGGGCTGCGTCACTTCGTTCCTAATTTTAGCCCATGTGTTATCGCCCCTTAGTGGGGTGTTATGCACTTACGGACACATTGAATGGACTCAGACATTGAATTAAATATCAGCTTTAGATTCTTTTCGCTTACAGAAGAATTATCCAACGAAATCAAATCAAGCCTTAAAGCCTCATCTTGTAGACCTAATAAAAAATTAGGTGGTTTTGTAGTGTGCGTTCCTCTGACACCATCTTCACTGGAATTTATAGGAAGTTTTGTAACTTCTAATTGTGTAGAAGTAGAGAATACAGATATCTTCGTTTCATTTGTTACTGAGTACGATTCAAGAGTCATTGATCTGCCAAATGTTATCACTAAAGCTTCTTTTTCTATTGGCTCACCAGTTACACTCTCATATACGGTGGTTTAGGTGCATAACAACTCAATAAACTCACTCACTTCGTTCGCTGGGACGCATACACGCAGGGCCGCTTCGCGATTATGCCCCACGTGCCTGCGCCCGTTATTGAAAAGTTATACACACAAGGAAGGTTATGTATAAGCTCATACTTTTATTTGTTTCTTTACCTCTTTCGTTTGTTTCCAATGCTGCTCTCTCAGAGGGAGAACTGGAGCAACTAGCGACAAAATTTGTTGAAGCCAAAAATGCTCGACAGCAACCTGATACTACAATTCAGGATATTGATGCCTTTATTAATTTAATTGCAGATGAATTTGTCGATGAACATGTGAAGTTTAAAGTAACGATTACGGAAAAGTCCGCTTTACGTGAAGGTCTGATTGCCAAAATGAGTGACAAAATTTACTACAGTTCAATAGTTATAAACGAAATAATGACTGGGGGAAATGTTGCCATTATTAAAATGACTGAGTCAGGAAAAGTCAGGCCGAATCATTTAGACAAAGATATAACCTACAGCTCAGTAAATATAGTAACCTTAGAATTCAATGATGCTAAGTTGATTACGCATATTCGCAGGCATCACGGTTGATGTGTGTATAACAAAACGCTGTTGGCACTCCCTTCGGTCGCTGGGACGCTAACACGTGGGCTGACTCACTTCGTTCGGATTTTAGCCCACGCGCTAGCGCCCCAAAGCTTAGCGTTATATGCCACCAGGAAAACCTAACTTATGGTTTACTTATTAGCTGGAATTGTTTGTGTTCATTTGGCTTGGGCATTTTTTAATACACTAGCTGTTAACAACACATTATTCATCAATAATAGCTCTCGAGTTATTACGTTACTTGTTAATTGGCTTATTCCAGTAGGTGGCCCAGCTATTACTTTGCTTGTCCTTCGCTCAATAAACCCTAAAGTAAATGCCGGCAATCCTGTTGCGGACGGTTCTGATAGTAGTAACTTATATTCGGGTAATGAGGGTTCAGATTCTGGTGGCGGCTGTGGTGATTAATTTAGCTAAACTAGGTCGTATTAAAAGTGGCTTATAACAAAAAAATTAAGTACGCCCGCTGCGCGGGCTGGGACGCATACATGCGGGGCGGCTTCGCCATTATGCCCCACATGCCTGCGCCCCTTATTTAAAAGTTAGGTGCTCTCAGAATGTTTAACCTTCATGGAATGAAATGGCCAAAATCGAAAGAGTTTGTTCAGTCTGAACGGGCTGTTGGTGAGTTAAAGGTTTTAAATTTTTCTTTGGGTGTGCCACTAATTATTCTAACTTTTCTTCTCAAACAACCAGATTTAGCATTGCCGGTAATTGGTAACTTTAAGTTTCTCATTTTCTTTTGTGGCGTCCTATTTTTATTAGCCAGTTGGATGGAGGACTATCCCATATTTTCTCTAGCTGCTGCGCTTACATCTTGTTTTGCAACGATCGGCTTCACCTTATTTTGTATACTTAAATTCACTTTGGTTCACGGTTTTACATCTTCAACCGCAGTATCTTGTTTTTTTATTATTTATGCTGGTATCGTTTCATTTATGGTCGTTCGGGCGTTTAAAGCTCACCGCACCTAACAAACGCATTAACACTCGCTGCGCTCGCTAGGGACAAAAACACGTAGGCTCCCTTCGCTTCCCTCGTTATTATAGCCTACGTATTTTTGCCCGTTATGCGGGCCGTTAGGAGACAAGGGAATGTTGCAGTATAAAAGGATTTTTATGTTTATCCCTTTATCAATTCTTTTGCCCGCATTGAGTGTGGCGATTTTGGTTTTAGTGTTTAGTCGTTTTGGGATCGCTACTACTGCTTTTTCATTCTTGGCTACGTCGTATATTGTAGGCGGCGCTTTAACCTTTGTGGTTTTCTGGTGGTTTGCTACAGGTGTAAATAAAAAGCCATATTTGCATGCGTTTGTGATGTATGTTTGCAGTTTTTTAATATCAACTTTCGTACTTATGTTGTTTGCTGGCGGTGGTTATATTTCTACTAATTTAGCCTTTGACACTTTAATTTCAATTATGGTTATGTTCGTAGCAACCAAAGTCGGCTATAAAAACAAGGAGGTATCAAGCTATGTCTCCTAACAAAAAAATAATGTCGCCCGCAGGCGGGCTGGGACACAAACAGGCAGGCGGCTTCGCCATTATAGCCTGCCTATTTGTGCCCCATATTTA
>NZ_JBHNZD010000041.1:0-19568 GCF_054960375.1 Alteromonas sp. G4i35
AAACATTTCAACGTAAGCTAAATGTATATGAGTATGTGCAATATTGCGAGGCGCTTGGTTTAGAGCCAACTGAAGGACTCAGTTTTTTGAGAAAGAACTAGCGTCTAGTCCTTTTCTATAGAAATGGTTTCAGCTTTTACAATTTAACACTTCCACCTTTTATATTACTATGCTGCTTAGACTAAGAAGAAAGAGTTAAGTTATTGTGATTAATAATGTGTGCGAAGCGTTTGTTGATGTAACCCCCATTGTCACAAAACCGTTCTTTTGTGACTACAATTACACTACGCACGAACGAATGGCATCTTAATATCATGATTTTAAATATTTATACTTTAATCTTGTTTTGAATTCTCGTGTGAAGTTGTTCGCGCAATTTATTTTTTGTGAGCGTCAACATATATGGCTCAGGCAAATGAGCTAATATGTATTGCAAAATCCACTAACTCTCGGCAATGAATGCGAACAGGGGCAGCATTAAAGCCAAGGAATAACTGCAGGGCATTCCGATCAGTTTCAGCAGTTAGAAGACATCAAATCATTCCTCAAATATTAGCAGAGCTATTTGTTGCTAGCTGCGTTTCTGGCCATGCGTACAGTATTGTAAAGCTAGCGATCCATTAGAATAAGAGTCTTTACTAAGAGGGCCTATGGAATGCCGTTTTTAGAAAATGACGCAGTACAAATTACAGAGTATGAACTGGCTCTAGACTCGAATATTAGGGCCGAGCAGATTGAAGTTTTACTGCGCAATTTAGTGTCTTTACGACATGAGGAGGAAGATAAATTCGTGATTCCGTTCGATGACGTAATCGTTACGCTTTAAGTGTGAGATTCATATAGTTCGTTACAATATGTAAGGTGCATTCCGGCATTCCGGCATTCCGGCATTCCGGCATTCCGGACAATGATTCTGGGATAAACCATCCTTTGGTACTAATTTTAGATCTGAACACAAATTGACGAGAGTCGGTTTTTTATCTTTACGGAACGTCTCAATTTTAATAATTTCAGCTCAATTTACTTATGATCATTGGGCTTAACATTGCTCGCCTATCTTAAGTAAAGCTGAGATTGCTCCGACACCACTAAGTTGCAAACATCCCCGCGCTCTAAAAGTAGTGACAACGTGTTTAACGTTGACTGCTGCAAAAGTAATTTTTGATAAATCTCACCGACGACCGCCGTTCTTTCCTTTGCACCCTGGGTGATCTCCACCATGGCCTCAAGTGCAAGGGTAGATTGATTTAAGCTGTCTTCACTGGCGACGACCGCGGCCTCCATACCATTACCAGCATCGGCAGACGTTTCCTTTAACTGCTTAACAATTGCTCCTATCTCTTCACTGGACGTATTAGCGCTATTTGCCAGCTCTCGCACTTCATTGGCAACGACTGCAAACCCTCTGCCATGCTCGCCTGCTCGGGCGGCCTCAATTGACGCGTTCAAAGCCAGTAAATTAGTTTGTTTAGCAATATCCTGAATCTGCCCGACAATAACCGCTATTTTGTCAGATTGATGGGTAAGCTGAATAAACACATTTTTTACCGTTACAATGTGCTCGGCCAAATATTCACTCGCCGTTTGACAATTCTTTGTATACTCGAAACTCTCATTCACTTTTTTGCCGGAGTAGCCCGCTAATTCCCTGGCTTTTTCCATACCCAGCAGAATCTCTGATAATATGGCTGAGGCTTTGGCGATTTCCGGGCACAGCTGCTCAATTACAGTCTCTTCTCTCTGTTTATCCTGAACGGCATTTTCCTGATCATTAGAAGGTAGTTGCTGACATAACGTCTGTGGCTCGTTTGCTGGCGGTTCAACTTCGACTTCCTGATATATGGTAAACACTTCAGATTTCGGGAACCGACGACCCAGGAGCATGACATAAATACTGCTCCCGGTTGCAATAATGCTAGCCAACAAACTTAATGAAACAGATCCGGAATAAAATGGTATGCCTGTAGCCAGCCACCACATTGAGAGTGCCAGCATTCCAAATCCGTATTGTTTTATTTTAATCTGCTTTACCTGCAGGTTTAACTTATCTGCCTTTTCCACGACATTCGCTCCTACTGCTTGTTAAAGGTCCATTCACCGTAAAAATCGCCGGCGTGAATGGAGTGCTGAGAGAATGCAAAATTAACACCGCATTTACAAACACCGAGAAAATAGCCGGACTCCACGCGGTACGCGATTTACCAGCAGGTAAAAGGATTTGACACGAATAGTCGCTACCGCAAAGTGTTTCATTTTGAGAATCACATAACACCTGGTGTAGTTTTTTAAAACACTCCGATATGTAATTTTATTAACATAACAAGGCTAAATGATTGTTTTGAAATACGGTTTTTGTTTATGGAATGTTAAATGCAATAACAAATATGACGTAATGCGTTAACTTTTATAAGGATAACTAGATGAAAAACACACGGTTAAAACCAGCTTTGCTGTCACTAAGCCTGTCATGTGCGGCATTAACTTCTACCGCTCAGGCAGCTCAGGTAGCTACCGATCCGGGTGACTACGCGCCACTTCCAGCGGGCATCGACCTGGGCATTTTGTACCTTCAGTCATTTGAAAACGATGAGTTCTACGTTAATGGCCAGCAGGTTGAAAACGGCCCGACGTTAAGTGCCGACATTGGCCTGTTGCGTTGGGTGCACTACATTGAACTGGGCGGTTTTATTATCGATCCTCAGGTGATCCTACCGTTTGGACAACTCAAACTTAATGCTGGCGGCGCAGAAATCGAAGCATCAGGCATTGGAGACCCTATACTAGGGGCCACTATCTGGCTGTATAATAACCCGGACACCAAACAAGCAGTTGGCGTAACAGGGCTGGTTTCAGTACCTTTAGGTAGTTACGACACTGAAAAAGGTCCAGTGAATCTAGGCGAAAACCGCACTAAGTTTATTACCCAGGCGGCCTTTATTACGCCAATCAGCGAGCAGTTTTCCCTTCATCTGGTGGGTGAATACACCTTCTTTGGCGATAATGACGATTTTGGCGCATCAGGGATCACCCGTAAACAGGACGATCAATACGGTTATCAGGTGCATCTGAACTACCATATTTCTGATACCACCACCGCCTCAGTAAACTATTACCACGACTTCGGTGCAGAATCTCAAGTGTCCGAAGTTGAGCAGCAGGACGAGCTGAACAATAACCGCTGGCAGGTTACGCTGCAGCACTTCTTACAACCAGATTTACAGGTGCAAGCTCAGTATGGCCGCAGTATTTCGGTAGAAAATGGCTTTTTTGAAACCGATCGCATTAATCTGCGTTTTGTAAAAGTGTTTTAAACTTGAAATAGTCTCCCTCAGAGTACAGGGTGTGCATAGCATTGATAAGTACATCCTGCTTTTACTTGGCAACCCCTCTACCAAATTCATATAGCGAACAAATATTCACATATAAAACATATTACAAATATTTTACAATTCATGCTAGACTGAAGCTTTATTTTTCGATTACCAGAAATTACGGTTGTTTTCGCTATGTGTTAGCACAGCAAACCCCAAAAGGTCGAAGTAATGAGCAATGAATTAAGTGTAATCCGTCAGCGTTTTATTGAAGGAGATGTTCAGGTAGCCAGCATGCTACCCAGTGCCATTCGGGAGTCGTGGCTTCGCTGTGCAGACCAAACCCTCCCCATGTCAGGCAAACTCGAATACAGTTTTATTAGGCCTGATCTTCTGGACCAGCTTAAATACCAGAATGAAGAGCTGCTTACGGTTTCAAACCGCCATGTCGAGCAGCTGTTCAGGGCTGTTGCAGGTGCCGGCTGGTCGGTCTTGTTAACTGATCAGGATTGTAATGCATTGCAGGTTCGCCAGGCTAATCGTCTAAGTAACTCGCGCATCGCCCAGGCCTTTAAAGACGGCATCATGCTGAATGAGAACGTGGTAGGTACAACGGCCATGTCCTGCGCAGTAAACAGTAAAAAGTTCAGCCGCGTATTTGGCGGCGAACATTACAAAGAGCAACACAACACTTTTCACTGTGCGGCGGCACCGGTTTTTGACCATATGGGCCGTTTATGCGCTTCTCTGGACATCACCAACGAACACTCCATTAACGATATGGCCGTGTTTTACATGCTTGAGACCTGCGCCAGAAATATCCAGAAATCGCTGATCCTGAATCTTAGCGATACCTATGTTATCGAGATTATTCCCTCTTCCGGGCAATTCGGTGATATCACTAATCTGCTGCTGGCGATTACGCCGGAAGGAAAGATGGTTGGCTGTAACGAAGCCGCTTCAACCTTTATTTCAGACCAGCGGCGCTTTTTTGATACCTGGTTCGACGGCTTATTCAGTTCCGATTTTCAGTTAGTCACCAGCAAACGCGCGGCAAATGGCGAACCGTTTTATTTAACCCTCCACTCGGGCGTCACCCTGGCCTCAAGAATAATCAGAACGCCTCAGGTCGCCCCCGTAAAGCATACCAGTCAGTTTAATTACCCGGCCACTGTAGAAATTAAGCCTGAATCACAGACGACCTTCGGCGATGAACAGCTGACAAAGTCGGTACAACGCGGCGCCAGAGTGCTCAACCGTTTACCCGTTATGCTTTATGGTGAATCCGGCGTTGGTAAAGAAGTTACCGCCCGTCACCTGCACGATGCCAGTCAGTGTCGTGGAAAGTTTATCTCTATTAACTGCGCGTCGATTCCAGAAAACCTCATCGAAAGCGAACTGTTTGGGTATCAGGCCGGTGCGTTTACCGGTGCCGATAAAAATGGTTTTAAAGGGCGTATTGCCGAAGCCGACAAAGGTACCTTGTTTTTGGATGAAATCGGCGATATGCCTCTCGCCCTCCAAAGCCGTTTGT
Source organism: Alteromonas sp. G4i35 (assembly GCF_054960375.1). Taxonomy (NCBI): domain Bacteria; kingdom Pseudomonadati; phylum Pseudomonadota; class Gammaproteobacteria; order Alteromonadales; family Alteromonadaceae; genus Alteromonas; species Alteromonas sp. G4i35. The sequence goes on from NZ_JBHNZD010000041.1 coordinate 4,846, forward strand.
TACGGGTGCTGGAAACCCGCGAGGTGAGTCCGTTAGGATCATCAAAGGAACATAAAGTCGATTTTCAGCTTATCTGTGCAACGAATGTCAACCTTGAACAAGCCATTGATGAAGGCCGTTTTAGGCAGGATTTGTACTTTCGTTTAAAAGGCTTTGCCATTCCCATTAAACCCTTGCGGGAACGGGATGATAAACTGGCCATTGCTGCCACTATTGTTAACGCCGACTGCCAGCATAAACAAAGCCTGAGTGCCGAAGTTAAACGCTTTATTCAGTGTTATAACTGGCCTGGCAACATCCGCGAATTGCGCAATGTGTTGCTGTATGCCGATGCCATTGGTGATGAGACTACCCTCATTCAAATGGATGAGCTTCCCGACGAGTATCAAACCTGTCAGACCTGCGTATCTCAGCCCGCCATTTCGACATCTGCCCAGCCAATGGGATCAGGACGCTTACTGGATCAGGCCAGTCAGGAACTGATCAATCAGGTGGTTGAGGATTGCAGCGGCAATATGAGCCAGGCAGCGAAGACCCTGGGCATCTCCCGGGCCACGTTATACCGCAAACTGGCCAAAGAACGTTCTGACAGTGCATTAAACTGAGACTGGCACCTGCCTGGCAGTGTTTCAAAATGAAACACTGCCAAACCACTTTTCAAAAAACCAAATAAATATCAACAAATTAACTTTTAATTAACTTTTGGCACACTCCCTGCGTAACCATGCTGTACGTAGTTGTAATCGCTATAACACAACGATAAAGGGCAATCCAATGTCACATATTAATAATCAACGCAGGCAGTTCTTAAAACTGGCAACCGCCATCACCGCAACCGTCATGAGCTGTTCGTCTATGCAGGTCATGGCAGGCATTCTGACCGACGAAAACAAAATGGATGCAACCGAGCAGGCCGTATTTAAGAAAATGCTTGCTATCGCCTTACCTACCGAGGGCACTACCCTGGTGAATCCGGCCACGTTACCGGTTATCCCGACCATTGAAGGCGCCTTGCTGGCAGGCATGCCACCGCATATCCGTAAAGGGCTTAATCAGGGTATTCATTACTTTAATCAAAGCGCCGAAAAAGCCTACGGCAAGCCTTTTACCAAGCTATCCGACGCCGACGCAACTGCCTTTGTGGATGCCTGGGCAGACTCAGATGTAGCGCCGCATCGTGCTTTAGCGATGGGGATTAAAAAGCTCACTGTGCTGGCTTACTGGGCTATTCCGAACACCTGGGCACCGTTAGGTTATGACGGTCCGGTATCGGAAAAATGGGGACTTAAAAAGCGCGGTGTTACACCCGAGCCACAAGCTTAAATATCGGTAGGAGTATAACGATGTCTACAACTCAAAATCAGTTAAACGTAAAAACCGCTGCCGATATCACTGCAGCCCAACTCGACCTTGACGCCGACGTGGTCATTATTGGATCTGGCGCGGGTGGCGGGATCAATGCCTACGAACTGGCCAAAGCCGGTAAAAAAGTAATCGTGCTGGAGGCTGGCCCTTATGTACCATCAGAAAAATTCACCGAAATGATGGCCGTTTCCATGGCCACCCTGTATGAAGGTGAAGGTGCACAAAGTAACACCGATGGCGATATTACTGTATTGCAGGGTCGCTGTGTGGGTGGCTCTACCGTGGTCAACGCCGCACTGTGTTTCCGTACTCCGGATTACTACCTGAATAAATGGGGTAAAGAATATGGCCTGACGAACCTCACACCCGATGTCATGTTGCCGTACTTTGAAAAAGTCGAAAAAAAACTCGGGATCACCGAAGTGAAAGGTCACGAAACCAGCGTGGGTGCCGAGTACATTAAAAAAGGTATGCAGAAGCTGGATATTCCGCTGGGCCTGGCCCGACGCAATATACGTGATTGCGCCATGACCGGCTTTTGCTTTGCTGGCTGCAAAACTGACCGTAAACAATCGATGATGGTGACTTACCTGCCCTGGGCATGTAATCACGGCGCCGTTATTTATGCCGATACCCGGGTAACCAAAATTAACACCGTCAACGGTGCTGCCAGTGGTGTAAATGCTGAAGTTGTCGATCCGAAAACTGGCAAGGTAAAAACCCGCATGAAGGTCAATGCGCCTATAGTGGTGCTTGCTGCAGGGCCTACAGGCTCGCCGCTGCTGTTACAACAATCCGGGCTGGCAAACTCCAGTGGTCAGGTGGGTAAAAACTTCGCCTGCCACCCGTCACTTTCCGTTACCGCAATGTTCGACAAACAGCTGAATGATTTCCACGGCGCTACACACAGCCTGTTCGACGACAGCCATACCCTGCCGGATGATGGAGGCTGGATCCAACTCAATGCAGTTCAGGATCCCGTAGAAGCCTCATTTATGGCGGAGCCAGGAACGGGTAAACCCTACGTGCGCTACATGCAGAACTACCCTAACTCCACGCGGCTGATTACCCTGATCCACGATAAAAACGTGGGTGAAGTAACGCTGGAAAACGGCTACAAGGAAATTCGCTATCAGGTAGACGATGAAGACTTTGAAGCCATGAAGAAAGGCCTGAAGGATAATGCGCGCATTCTGTTTGCAGCCGGTGCCAAATACCTGTACCTGCCGACGTCAGATAAACAGCGGATCAATTCCGTGGACGACATCGACAGCGTTATTGATGCCCTTGAAAATGAACCGGCGCGTTATCGCTACACGTCGTTCCATCCACAGGGCACCTGCCGGATGGGGGCCGACAAAACCAAAACCGTGGTTAACCCCTATGGTGAAACCCACGACATTAAGAAGCTGTATGTGGTAGATGCCAGTCTGCTTCCCACATCAATTGGTTATAACCCGTCTGAAACGGTTTATGCGCTGGCCAGTTACATTGCCGATCACATCAACCAAACGAATCCAAGTTAAGGTATTAGCATGAATTATCAAGACATCAGCCAGAGTGACTTTTCCCTCGACTACACATCTGGCTTCTCCGGTGCTGCGTTCGACATTGTCGAACCTGCCACCGGCACCGTTTTCGGCAGTATTAATGCTGCCACTGCCGCCGAAGCAGGCGATGTCATCAGCCGTTGTAAGCAGGCACAGCCGGACTGGGCTGCCACCACCTTTGAAACCCGCGCTGGTATCCTGCGCCGATTTGCGCAGGCACTCGAAGCCAATGCCGAACTTATTCATGCCTGGAATGCCAGAGAATGCGGCTCTATCCGGCCTAAAAGCGAATGGGAATTACAGGCTTGTGTAGAACAAACCTATATGGCCGCCAGTCAGACCCAGGCACCCAATGGCGAAATATACCCATCGGCGATGCCGGGGCGCAAAAACATGCGTGTGCGCATTCCGGTAGGCGTAGTTGGCGTTATCGCACCGTGGAACTTTCCATTGTTACTCTCATTACGAGCGGTATTACCGGCCCTTGCCATGGGCAACAGTGTAGTGCTGAAACCCGATCCGCAGAGCTTTTTTACCGGCGGGGTGATTATTCAGCAACTGATGCGCGAGGCGGGTTTACCTGACCATGTGCTGGGTTTATTGCCGGGTGGTGCCGAACCAGGTCAGGCCGTGGTTGAGCATCCGGATACCGGCATGATCGCGTTTACCGGATCCACTGCGGTGGGCCGCTCAATCGCGAAGCATTGCGCCGCAACATTCAAGAAAACATCGCTGGAACTGGGCGGTAACAATGCCTTTATCGTGCTGGCCGATGCAGATATCGCTTCAGCGTCATCCTGTGCTGCCTGGGGTGCGTTCCTCCATCAGGGGCAGATATGCATGCAATCCGGGCGTCATATTGTCCACAAGGACGTGGCCGAAGCCTACGCCTCGGCACTGGCTGAACGCGCTAATAACCTGTATGCCGGAAACCCGTTTACCGAACAATGCCATCTTGGCCCGTTAATTAACCAGACCCAGGCCGATAAGGTTGAGGCTCTGATTGATGAGTCTGTGGCAATGGGCGCCAAAGTGATTGCCGGCGGCACGGTTGAGGGCCGATTAGTGCGCCCAACCGTACTGACTAACGTAACACCGGATATGCCGGTATTTCAGCAGGAAATATTTGGCCCGGTTGCCCCCATTGTAACCTTTAGCACTGAGCAGGAAGCCATTGCGCTGGCCAATGCGACGTCGCTGGGATTATCTGCCTCCATTCATACCGCAGACAGTGCCAAAGGCGAATACCTGGCCGGGCTGATAGAAGCCGGTATGGTGCATGTGAATGATCAAACGGTAAACAATGAGTATCACATTCCGTTTGGCGGGTTAAAAGACTCAGGGGATGCTGGCCGTATTGGCGGTCCGGTAAACCTTGATGAGTTTACCCACAGTAAATGGATAAGCGTAATGAACCAGGGAATTCAGTACCCGTTCTGATTATTTCGCTAATAAAAAATGCCAGTCAGTTAAGCTGACTGGCATTTTTTATCGACTCACTTTTGGTTTCTACACCTATGGTAAGTAAAGAAAACCGTTTACCCTAAACCCAAAAGATTATTCAACCAAACTACTTATTAGTGACGCTCAAACAATTACAAATTAGGCGCACAGGAACTCCGCATTATTAACTCACACGCCAAATCCTGTTTGTGGTTAACATGCTGCTTTTGTATTAAGGAATAAATAAGCTTTTCTGCTGCCGCACGCCCAAGATTAACAACCGGTTGACGAATAGTACTCAATGGTGGCCATATATTTCGCGAATTAGGATCGTCGTCAAAGCCTATGACCGATAGGTCGTAAGGAATTTTCAGGTGCAATTGATTAGCAACCCGGTATATCAACATTGCCAGATAATCTGTAGAGCAAAAAACGGCTGTAGGACAGTTTTCATTATTTAGTAACTGCCTTACTGCCATCTCATACTCACTGTCAGTGCCCTCTAGGGTCTTCACTAATGATGGTTCAATTTCTAATCCTGCTTCCTTATGGGCTTGTTGGTAACCCTCGAATCGAGATACACCTCCATATCCTTTTAGGTCATTGATAAAAGCAATTTTAGTATGACCTACACTCATCAAGTGTCGCATCGCCGTCAAAGCACCATCGTATTCCATCGTGTAAACGCAGTCATCTTCATCTATATTTAATGGTGCAATCCTGACAATGCCTTTATCTAGTGATTTTAACGTTCTAATTAAGTCTGGATCATTGCTTAATGGCGGCGCAATAATATAGCCATCGGGATTCGAACGATTCGCAATATGCTCAACAATAGCTGATATATCATTATAGTTTACAAAGTCACACGGACGAACCAATAAATCATAACCAGCTTCATCACAGGCGCTAACCGCACCATAAGTAAGACGGGAGGAGTATGAATTGGAATCATGTACTGCGTAGAGTAGTGCTATAAGATAAGATTGTTGAGTTCTTAATCGCCGGGCATTCAGATCAGGTTGATAACCAGTTTGGCGAATAGCACTTTCAACCTTTTCCCGATTGCTACTGCGCACGGTTAGATCTTTATTGATTACTCTGGAAACTGTCTTAATCGAAACACCGGCCACTCTCGCCACATCATGAATAGTGCTGTTTTTCCTCTCTTTCATACCATTCTACACCTCAATAATCACTCCAGAATATTGACACAATTGTGTCAATTTACACAAGAAGCAACCACACCTGTTCAGGGGTTCTAGGGATTTTCCCCTCTAAAGTAACATAGAACGCTACAGGTATTATATTATATGGTCTGTGGCGGTGGGTTACCTTCCAATATTCTGCCATCTTATATAAACACCATCAATCATATTGGCGTTTATTCATCATGGCAATTAGTAATGAACTCTCGATTCTGACTCAGGCAGAACAACGAGACTTGTATTCAGCACCTCAGTTTTCTATTGAGGAACAACGTTTGTATTTTTCGCTAAACGATGTAGAACAGGCCGAATGCCGTACTATCAGGCTTACTAAACATCGTTGTTATTTCGTGGCGCTTCTGGGCTATTTTAAATCTAAGCCAGTGATCATTGCTCCGAGTTTCCGTGATATCAGTATCGACATGCAGTTTATTGCCTCCCAAATTCAAAGAGGTAAAGGGATCAAGCCTTTCAGTGTCAGTAAAATGCAGCGTGACCGTATTTACTCAAGGATACTGCGTCTACTTAATTACAATAAGTGGAATGAAAAACAGCACCTCAATGCTCTGTGCCACCACCTGGTTTACATTGGTCATGCCTGGCTGGAGCCTCGACACCTCTTTGATGCGGCCATTGAATACCTTGCCAGCCATAACATTGCCATTCCTAAGTACTCCGTGCTTCAAAGACTGATAAGCCGCACAATGCAACAGGTCAGAAAAGACCTGACGCTCCAACTGAATCAACTTACCAGTAATGAACTTAACGTCTTTCTGGACAACATAATCACTACTAAAGACGACGGGCTGAGTCTGAGCCATCTCAGGGGTGGTGCCAAAAGTCTGACCGTGCCTGAGCTTAAAAAAGAGCTCGCCATTTACCACCGGTTAGCACCATGGAACACGCAAATAAATGACGTTGTGGACAGGCTCAATCTGTCGCTAAAAAATCGACAACACTTCAGCGGCCTTATTGGGGTTTTGCGCCCATCCCCTCGAAATCGGCATTAGGAATTAAAACATTGAGTCTGTTATGATTATGAAAAAATAATCAGGACTATATGCCATCGCTGCTGAACAAACAAAACGCATTCAAATACTCACGTCGTTTGAAGTCAAAGAACTTTATGCTCTCCCCAACTTTAGTCACTCCGACAGAGAAGACTACTTTTCACTCGACAAGGAAACTCAGAAACTGGTCAATACGTTGAGGCAAACAGAGACCAGAATCTATTTTATCCTCTTATTGGGTTATTTCAGATCCAGACCAATAATTTTCAATTTTACATTCTCAGATGTTGAACCTGACTTTAACTACGTTAAAGCAAAATATTTCAGCGATAAAAGCGTTCAAGATGAAGATATTCCACCGCGAACCAAAACAGCGTTAGTTAGAAAACTTCTGACTTATACAGGCTTCTCCGTTTACCAGAGCAAGAATGACAAGGCACCTTTACTCAAAAGGCTCAATGTCGTTGTTAAAATCAATCAAGAGCCAAGATATGTGTTTGATGAATGCATTGCTTACTTTGGACAAAACAGGATTGCGTTAGCTGGTTATACGACACTTCAAGATATCATATCGAGTGTACTTTCTAGTGAGCGTAGTCGCATTGAGTCTGTCCTGAACCAAAACCTAGGCAGTGATACAAAAGCTACGCTTCTTAGATTGCTTGATTCCAAAAGCACGTTCACAGATCTCGCTATGTTAAAGCGCATGGCGAAGGATTTTTCAGCCAGCCAAATATCACAAGAACTAAAGACGCATAAAATCATACGTGCGCTTTATCCAGAAATTAAGACACTGATTGCTGAATTAGAGCTGTCACCGAAAAACCTTGAATACTACGCGTCTTTAGTAAAACACAAGTCGGTTTATAAGTTAAAAAGACATGCTGATAGTCAAACCTTGTTATATCTTGTTTGTTATCTATTCTTCAGGTACCGCGAAACTAACGACAACCTCGTTTCTGCATTTATCTATCTCGTCCGAAAGCTTGCTGAAGGAGCAAAGAGTCACGCCAAACAGGGAGTTATCGAAGATATAAACATTGTCAGAACAAAATTGAAATCGGCTGGCAGTCTGCTGAATTACTTCATTGACAGCGATATTGACGATGCATTGACCTTTGGCGATGTACGCAAAAAAGCCTTTAAGTTGCTACCTGCTGAGAACATTAAATTGCTTAGCGAACATCTTGATAGCAATGATTTTGATGGGCGTAAATATGAGTGGCAATTTATTGATAAACAGTCAAGCAAGGTGAGTAAACTTCTACGCTCCTTGTTCATGGCCATAGACATTGAGTTTATCCATTTAAAAGATGATTTACATAATCAGTATGTAACGTTGCGCTCTGAACTCAGTGAATGCAAGGCTGTTAGAACCATCAACCTAGACTTGGTACCCAAAGGTGACCGAGGGTATTTGCAAGGAGAAGTTTCTAAGCAAATAGCTATTCGTTTTGAGTACTTCCTGTATCGTAAAGCAGAGCAACTATTTCAAAACAATAGCCTTACCGTAAAAGAGAGTGTCAATAATCGTAGTCTGAGTTCAGATTTAATCCAGCCAAAAGAATGGCAAAACAAAGACGATATTATTGAAAATACAGGGCTTGATAAACTATCAGCACCAATTAACCAAACCTTGGATGAGAAGCAGTATCAGCTTGAAGTGAAATTGAAAGAGGCTGGCACACATATATTCAGTGGTGACAACAAATACGTCGAAGTTATACCTGGTAAGTCAGAACTAAAATGGTCTATCCCAAATAGCCGCTGGCAACAAACGGTTGATAACCCTCTCTATAATCAAATTCAGCATATGGGTATTGTCGAGCTTATGCTGTTTGTTGACGAAAAAACTAATTACCTCAATGCTTTTACACATATCGCTACCACAAAACAAAAATCATCAGTAGACAAAGAAGATCTGGTTGCCTGCATACTCGCCAACGGTACGAATTACGGCCTATATAAAATGGCCAATATCTCCGACCGTTCGATGGGAAAGTTGCGCAGTGTTAATGATAGTTACATCAGATACGAGACGCTGAAAGAGTCTAATGATCAGATCTCTAATGCCATTGCTATCCTGCCAATATTTGCTTACTACCATATTGATGACAATCAGTTATTTTCAAGCATCGATGGTCAAAAATTCGAGTGTAGGATCAACACCTTTAAAGCCCGTTATTCATCCAAGTATTTTGCCAAAGGCAAAGGTGTCTCAGCGCTGACGTTAGTGTCAAATCATGTGCCAGTGAATACTCAAGTTATTGGCGCGAATGAATATGAAGGTCATTTTGCATTTGATTTGCTTTACAACAATACCTCTGAGATACAGCCAAATACGTTATCCACCGATAACCACGGCACGAATAACGTCAATTTCGCTATTTTAGATTTCTTTGGCTACACCTTTGCGCCTCGATACGCAAAAATGAAACGAGTGTTTTTTGACTTATTTGAAGTTACTGAAGAAGAAGGTGGCCGAATTCAGTTAAAGAAAGACGTTAACTATAAATTAGTGGCTGAAGAATGGGAAAACATTCAACATATCCTTTGTTCTCTTAGCCAAAAGACAACTACTCAAAGCACCATCATTAGAAAGCTCAGTAACGGCAAGAGTCGCACGTTGTCAGCTTTGCATGAGTATGATCGTCTAATTAAAGCGATTTACGTTTTGGAGTACGTTGATAGCTCAACACTACGCCATTATGTTCAGCAAGCGTTAAATAGAGGGGAAGCCTATCACCAGTTAAAACGAGCCATTACCTCAGTCAATGGTAATAGATTTCGTGGTGGTAACGATTATCAGGTGTCTCAATGGAATGATTGTGCGCGGCTCATTTCAAACTGTATTATCTATTATAATTCTGCCTTGTTATCAGCCTTTTTGAAGATCCAAGAAAGAAACGGTAGACAAGATGTGGTAGATATTATTTCTAAACTATCACCGGTTGCTTGGCAGCACATCAACTTGAACGGAGAGTATGCCTTTAACAAAAATCGTAAAGCGATTGATTTGGCAGGTTTGCTTAGTGGTGTGGAGCCTCTGCAAAGTGAATAATAGTTCAATGAGTTGCTTTCTTATAATCACATTGCTAAATAACGATAGAAAGTTGCTTTAGATATAGAAAGTGAATTACAAATAGACTCTATAGAAAGTGAATTATTTTGGTGCATCTGCTTTGCCATCTGGACTTTAGGGTTGTTGATACCGATTTTAGGTCTACCGCCATTCCGTCCTCGTGCTCTTGCAGCAGATAAACCAGCATTGGTCCGCTCTTGGATTAATCGTCTCTCAAATTGCGACAATGCACTAAATATATTGAACATCAACTCACCTGAAGCTGTTGTTGTATCAATAGCACCGTCCTGGATCGATTTGAATCCAATGTCTTTTTCAACTAATGACTCAATCAAATTGATCAAGTGAGACATTGAGCGGCCAAGACGATCTAATCGCCATACTATTAAAATGTCTCCAGATGACAATGTATCAAGACATTTATCTAATCCTGGTCGAGTTGATTTTGCTCCCGACGTTTTATCGGTAAAAATATGTTCAGGAGCACACCCGTTGTTCATTAACGCATCGATCTGTAGATTTAAGTCTTGATCAGATGTACTTACTCGAGCATACCCTATTTTGAGCCCCATAATCTTATTTACATGTTGAAAAATGACTTTATGAGACTATATTAAATGAGATGGGTTTATAAAACAAATAGAACCAATAAAATCAGACCGAGCGGAGAAAATACTTTTCACTCTCATAAAACGGTCGTTTTTTAATACTTTCTTGTTTGATGAATTTATTGATTTAGTATTAATTTAATTAGTTTCTTCATTGAGATACTGACGCTATCATTAACACAGCAGTAGGTGTAAATAGAGGAAGTTCAAACGTCGGCGTTGAACTAAAAGGTATTACCATTGCATAGACTTGAGAAAGAGTTGCTCGACTTAGTTCAATCCGATACGCGCATATTCAGGTTTATTGAACACTCGTCATTGGACGGTATGTGGCATTGGGACTTGGAGAACGCTGAACACTTTTTGGTCCATATTTTTCTTGGTCGAAAGATCGGATCTTGGAACAGGCAATTAGTTCAATTTCTTAAACCGAGTTCAGGTTAGTTAGACCGTCAAGTTCCTTTAGTAATCACGCGACTATACTTTAGGTATGGTCGTAGCTCGTGATATCAATTCCCAGCGTTAAGAACTTAGTTAATAACTTTATTACTTTCTGGCAAATTTTTTAAACAACGTCTTTACAAATTTGCAGATCATTTCTATGGTTATTTTGTGGTATGGACTTTCCAATTGGAAAGCCGTATGACGTTGTGTGGAACTCGCCTTGATTTTTTTGAGTTATTTTGTAGGTTCAAGTAAAACATGTGTTTGCTTTAAAGGTCCAGTTATCTGTTAGGCATTGATGTAACTCATTTTCTGCTGTCATGAACATTAGTAGCAATTTGAATTTCTGAAAAAGGTGGGCATCCTATAGACAGGACCTTACCAAGATTAACTTCGCATTTGTTCTTGGTAACTACTTTTCCAAAAAGGACTGTGAAATGCTACAAGAATCTATTGCTGTAAAAGATGTAAGCCCATTCCATATATCAACTCCATCAGAACTACTTGAAACACCTAAAGAATATCAAGATCTCGTTAAGAGGCAATTGACTGCCCATGCTGAAGGGGAACTTTCTGGAGCTGATGACTATGTAAAATTGTTTTACTTTTTGACAAATGACCCCTACGAGAAAGCAGTGTGCTGCGAATTAGCCAAGGATGAACTTGACCACTATCAAAGAGCTGCGGACATTTTATTAGATATTGGTATAGATACGTCATTTATGCTATCGCAAAACTTGAACGATAGAGCGTTCTACGCGACCGAAGCCGTAAAAAGTTGTCGAAATTGGGCTGAAAGAGCATTGATTTCGACTCTTGTAGAAGACGCTGTAATTGATGTCCTAGAGGAAATGGCTCAAAGTTCCTACAGGCCTATTGCTGACATGTGCCCTCATGTTTTAAAGGATGAAAAACTGCACGTTGGGCATGGATTCAGGATTACGAGGAGCATGTGTAAGACGAAAAATGGATTCAAGCAAATTCAAGAAGCTCTTATAAGAATGTGGCCAGTAACACTTGATACCTTTGGCAGAAGTGATTCCCCAAGGTCAGAATTGTACGTGAAATACGGGTTGAGGCAAAAGTCATATTCCGTTGCACGCAACGAATTTGCGGAAAAGGCCAGAAGAAAATTAGAAGCTCTTGGACTTCATGTACCAGACGATACTGCAAACAGAAAGTTTCTCTAATCTTATGCTAGAAGGATTTGCTTATGAAAGATGTTACCAAAAATGCAATATTTAAAAGGCTTAACGGTGACTTTGAATATTATGCTCGTTATCAACGGATTAAACAAATTAGTTCAAGAGTTAGAGTGTCAGAGTATTTAATCACTACAGCGTGCAATATAAGGTGTAAAGGTTGTTGGTTTTTTGAATATGACTTTGACAAAAGAACAAAAGATTTGTCCAAAAAGGATGAAATTAAAAAGTTTCTTATCTCTGAGAGGAATAGAGGTATCAATACTAGTCTGATTATAGGAGGCGAGCCTACGCTCCATCCCAAAAGACTCGAATTATTTGCTGAGATTATGGAGTTTAATAGCATATCAACCAATGGTCTTAAAGCTTTGCCCAAAGAAGGCTTTAAGGATTTTTCGGTTTTAATCTCTTTGTTTGGTGGTGGCTCTCTAGACGATGACCTGCGAGCGATCAAACCTAACGGAAACTCCTTTTCGGGTCTATTTGAGACTGCTCTTAAGAACTATAAATATGATCCGAGAGCCCATTTCATTTTTGCAGTGACTGAAGATGGAATTGCTCATATCGAAGAGACAGTGAGAAAAATATCGGAAAATGGAAATACAGTCTCAGTTAATTTTTATAGTAAGTATGGTACGAGCGATCCACTCCGGACCAAGTACGAAAAAAGATTACTTGATGAAATTTTGCGAGTCAGGGAGTTGTTTCCAGAGACACTCGCTAGCCACCCTTACTACATTGAAGCTATGGTAACAGGGAAAAGTCACTGGGGAGATTTTGGATATGATGTTTGCCCCAGTGTGAGTGTAGACCATCCACAAAATGCTGAAAGAATTAAGAACGGTAATGCTGTACTTCCAGGATTTAATGCCTACGCCTCAGACTGCAAAACGGTAAACTTTTGCTGCACTTCAGGACATTGCGAGGATTGTAGAGACAGCCAAGCTGTAATGAGTTGGATAATGATAAATCAAAAGAGATTCGTCAAAGATGAAAATCTACTCAAAATATGGATTGAGATTGCAGAGAGCTATTGGCATCAATTTGTATGGGCTCATGATTTCCGCTATTCCGCGCCATCATTGCAAACTAGCGAAAATCTTAATCTGAGAAATCAGCACCATCTTCTAAAGGAGGTTGGCTAATGCAATCTATGCAAAGCGTTCAGGAGCAGAAAGAATATTTGCCAGACGTAGGCTACATCATTGAGTCCCAATTACTCTTAAGTGAGAAGGAAGTAGTAGATGGAGCCAAGTTCATTGGCGATTTAAATCCTGTACATAATGACCCAGATAACGAACAAACAATTCGTCTTGGAGGGATTATTGCAAGTGGCAGCCATATCACTGCAGTATTTTCCGCTCTTCTTCCTACTCACTTCATGAAATTTGGTCCTATGCTTGGAGCTCACATGGATGTAAAGTTCACAGCACCGATAAAACCCAATACAATCTACACTATGAATTGGGTTGTACAGTCAAAGGAGTATAAAAAGAGTCTCGGCGGTACAATTTACGCCAATGCGGGTACTATTATCGATCCAGCTGGCAATGTGACAGTTAGAGCAAACGCAAGCATCATCCTCTACTAGAACTATTTAGAGGGGTGTTGATTGCTAACCCGAAAACGCCCCTCAAGTTTACTTGTTATTATTCGTTCTGAAAATTCAGATGCCGTTGAAGCAGCGATGACAAAGCATATCTGCGGCTCAACTACTGTCCATGCTGATGAAAATGCCGCTTATGATGTATTGAGTGCATACTAAAATAGTACCGACTAAACACACCAGTCAATTGATCTACATGTATCAACTCTCGATATGTTTCTAATTGTTTTGAAGTATTCAAGTGTTTAACAAGTCATTGTTGAAGAGTTGAGAGAGATAGTGGCTTCTTTAGGAAGTCGGTAGCGCTCAATACCATTGATGTCTGGTAAGTAAACATCTAGCACAATGATATCTGGTTTATACAATTGGCAAAACTTAACTGCACTTTTACCGTTTGCAACAATACGGATTTTCTTTAATGCTGTGAGGTTGTTTGATATAAGTTCAGAAGTAATGGCGTCATCTTCAACAATCAGAAGTTGACCTGCGAGTAGCTTATTTACATCTTTAGACATGTGGACACCTCACAACTTTGTCTACTAGTAGTAATAGTCTTGGCGATGTCTACCATTAGTCAAAAGACTATTTCACTGTACGCGCAGTTATTGCTTGAACAAGCATGAGGGTCATTCTCACAGCAGAAGCTTTTATCATTTTAGTTATCTATGCCTATTTTTAATTATTTGGCAGTTTTTCGAAGAATTCACAAAAAGCGCGTTCATTTGGCCGTCATCATTCTGATGCCGATTTCGAGGGGATGGGCGCAAAACCCCTTATTGATTACTACGGCAGTAAAGTGCGGCGCTTCAAACGCTCACAGCAGCACCTGTGGTTACTGTGTCATCTGACAGAGCGCATGCAACTTGCACTGGAGCGCCTGACGGATGGGTTTGTTTACCATATCCGAAAACAACAGGAAGCCGCCAACGCCTTTGCACAACAAGCAGTGTTCCTGTCCTGGCAGTCAGCTGCGGACAATGTCACGAAAGCGGCAGAGCTACTTCACCTGTTTGTTGACGAGAATATTGATGACAATCAGCCCTTCTCAGTAGTCAGACAACAGGCATTGAAGGTCATGAATGACAGGGATATCCAGACCCTCTGCCTTTACCTGAAAAAACAGAAACGGACCGTGGAAGAGTACCAGTGGCAATATTATGACGAACAACGAAACCTTCTGGAACAGTTGTTAAGACCAGTGTTCC
>NZ_JBHNZD010000042.1:0-19282 GCF_054960375.1 Alteromonas sp. G4i35
TGCATGGATAATTGGCCACTCATAAGAGCGCGTTTAAATGCCTTTCAAAAATAAAAAAGCCCTCAACTGAGGGCTTTCAAATAAAGTATGTACTACTAAGCAATTAGTTCGTTAAATCGTCAAAGAACTTTTTAACGCCGTCAAAGAAGCCTTGCGCTTTCGGGCTGTGCTTACTTGACGCTTTACCCATCGACTCTTCAAGCTCTTGAAGTAGTTCTTTTTGGCGAGATGATAAGTTTACTGGTGTTTCGACCACAACCTTACACATTAAGTCGCCCATGGCACCACTTCGCACTGATTTAACACCTTTACCACGTAGACGGAACATTCGGCCAGTCTGCGTTTCAGGGCTGATTTTCAGTTTTACTTTCCCATCTAGCGTTGGCACTTCTAGCTCGCCGCCAAGGGCTGCCGTAGTGAAGCTTAACGGTACTTCACAGTACAAATTGTTGCCATCGCGCTTAAAGATATCGTGCTCACGTACGTGGACCTGAACGTATAAATCACCTGGAGGTGCACCGTTTTCCCCAGCTTCACCTTCGCCTGATAGACGAATACGATCACCGGTATCTACGCCAGCTGGAATTTTAACGTTAAGGGTCTTAGTCTTTTCTTTACGACCGTGGCCATGACAGCTGTTACAAGGATCTTCAATGATCTTGCCTTTACCTGAACACGTTGGGCAGGTTTGCTGAACAGCGAAGAAGCCCTGGCGCATTTGAACTTGGCCATTACCGTGACAGGTTGGACAGGTTTTAGGTGAAGAGCCTTTCTTCGCACCAGAACCATCACACACATCACATTCAACCAAGGTTGGTACGCGAATATCTACACTCTTGCCACGAACCGCTTCTTCGAGGGTAAGCTCTAAGTTGTAGCGAAGGTCTGAACCTTGACGAGCACGCGACTGACGTCCACCGCGACCACCACCGCCAAAGATATCACCAAATACATCGCCAAAGATATCACCGAAATCGGCACCACCACCGAAGCCACCGCCGCCACGGTTTGGATCAACACCCGCATGGCCATATTGGTCGTATGCTGCACGTTTCTGCGAATCTGACAGAATTTCGTAGGCTTCCTGGATTTCTTTAAACTTGTCTTCCAGGGCTTTATCGCCTTGCGTACGGTCAGGGTGATACTTCATCGCAAGCTTTTTGTACGCCTTTTTAATTTCGCGTTCGCCTGCGCTTTTATCTACCCCGAGTACTTCGTAGTAGTCTCGTTTCGACATATCGTTTACATATCCTACTTTTTGTCGACAAGCATTTTATGCTCATCGAATCTACATCTGACTGTTGTGAAAATAACCTGAACACACATTCAATAAAGCCAAGTCATTTACACAACAAAGGCGCAACAAGAAATTCCTGATGCGCCTGAACTGCTTATACGGCCCGCTATCATGCTAGGTAACGGGCCTGACACAACAGTTTACTTCTTATCGTCGTCTTTCACTTCTTCGAATTCAGCGTCAACAACGTCATCGTCTGCTTTACCAGAAGACGCTTGCTGCTCTGCACCTTCAGCGCCGCCAGCGGCTGCTTGTTGTGCTTGCGCAGCTTCCATCAGCTTGCTAGACGCTTGAATAAGTTCTTGCGTTTTCGCTTCGATTTCTGCTTTGTCTTCGCCTTTAGACGCTGTTTCAAGCGCAGTAAGAGCTTCTTCAATTGGCGCTTTGTCTTCTGCACTTAGTGCATCGCCAACTTCTTCAAGCTGCTTACGCGTAGCGTGGATCATGCCATCAGCTTGGTTACGCGCTTGAATTAGCTCTTCAAACTTCGCATCAGCTTCTTTGTTCGCTTCTGCGTCTGCTACCATTTTTTCTACTTCTTCATCGCTTAGGCCTGAAGAAGCTTTGATGGTGATCTTCTGCTCTTTACCTGTGTCTTTATCTTTCGCAGACACGTGTAGGATACCGTCAGCATCTAGGTCGAAGGTAACTTCGATTTGCGGTACACCGCGCGCTGCTGGGCGAATACCTTCAAGGTTGAATTGACCAAGAGACTTGTTGCCGCTTGACTGCTTACGCTCACCTTGTAGCACGTGTACTGTTACCGCAGACTGGTTGTCTTCCGCTGTCGAGAACGTTTGCGACTTCTTAGTTGGGATAGTCGTGTTCTTCTCGATAAGCGCAGTCATTACACCGCCCATTGTCTCAATACCTAGAGACAGAGGCGTAACGTCTAGAAGTAGTACGTCTTTAACGTCACCAGAAAGTACACCACCTTGAATTGCCGCACCTACTGCTACTGCTTCATCAGGGTTAACGTCTTTACGTGGCTCTTTACCGAAGAACTCAGTTACATACTTCTGTACAAGCGGCATACGTGTTTGACCACCCACAAGGATGATGTCGTTAATGTCGCCTACAGATAGGTCTGAGTCAGCTAGTGCTTGCTTAAGCGGGTTAAGCGAGTTTTTCACTAGATCTTCAACTAAAGACTCAAGTTTTGCACGAGTAAGCTTAATTGCTAAGTGCTTAGGACCTGTTGCATCAGCAGTGATGTAAGGCAGGTTAACTTCTGTCTGTTGTGAAGAAGAAAGTTCGATTTTGGCTTTCTCGCCCGCTTCTTTAAGACGCTGCATAGCTAGCGGATCTTTACGAAGGTCGATGCCTTGATCTTTCTTAAACTCTTCAACTAGGTAGTTGATAACACGGTTATCGAAGTCTTCACCACCAAGGTGTGTGTCACCGTTAGTCGCTAGTACTTCAAACGTGTGCTCGCCATCTACTTCATCAATTTCGATGATAGAGATATCGAACGTACCACCACCTAAGTCGTATACTGCAACAACGTTATCGCCTTGCTTTTTGTCCATGCCGTACGCAAGTGCAGCAGCAGTTGGCTCGTTGATGATACGCTTAACTTCAAGACCTGCGATACGACCCGCATCTTTTGTAGCTTGACGCTGAGAATCGTTAAAGTAAGCAGGAACAGTAATAACTGCACCAGTTACTTCTTCGCCAAGATAGTCTTCAGCAGTCTTCTTCATTTTCTTAAGTACTTCAGCAGAAATCTGCGGTGGCGCCATTTTCTCGCCTTTCGCTTCTACCCATGCATCACCGTTATCAGCACCTACAATTTTGAAAGGCATGATGTCGATGTCGCGCTGTACTTCTTTATCTTGGAAGCGACGACCAATTAGACGCTTGATTGCGAATAAAGTGTTTTCAGGGTTTGTTACCGCCTGACGCTTCGCCGATTGACCTACAAGTGTTTCACCATCGTTTGTGTAAGCGATGATTGAAGGTGTTGTACGATCGCCTTCCGCGTTTTCAATTACGCGAGGTTTGTCGCCGTCTAGAACTGCGACACATGAATTCGTTGTACCTAAGTCGATACCAATGATTCTACCCATTTCGTGTCTCCGAAAAAGTTTCTTAATTCTGTACTTTTAGTGGGGTTATTCCCCGATCTTTTCAATAGATGTCAGTAAAAAAACTGACATTTTTGTGTGTTTATCGCAAAAAGCGTGACTTACGCTTGCGTGTCCACACCACCACTTGGCGCACGCGATACCATAACCATGGCTGGGCGTAACAAGCGGCCGTTAATTTGATAACCTTTTTGCATAACCGCCATCACCGTATTTGGCTCGTGGTCTGCACTTTCTTGCATAGACATTGCCTGATGCAAGTCAGGGTTGAAGGTTTCGCCCTGCGGATCAATAAGGCTTAATCCAAATTTCTCAATAGTGCTTAAGAAAGTTTTGTGGGTCATTTCCACACCTTCTAAAAGCGGCTTAACCGCTTCATTGTCAGCATCGGTCATTTCGATAGCACGTTCTAAGTTGTCGATAACCGGTAGCAACTCACCAGCGAAGCGTTCAAGGGCAAATTTACGCGCCTTTTCTACTTCACCTTCAGCACGACGACGTGCGTTGTCAGCATCTGCACGCGCGCGAAGCACACCATCTTGCTGTTCTTTAATGGTTGCTTGCGCCTCAGAAAGCGCTGTTTCTAGCTCATAAATGCGTTGTGCATTTTCATCAAGCTCTACGCCTTCTGTTTCTTGCGCTTCAACTTGCGCTTCTTCAGCATTTTGAACAGTTTGATCAACTGTATTTTCTTGTTCTGCCTGCACGTCGCGATTATCGCTCATGCCTACCTCCAAACGTTTTTCTTAATTAGGCATTGCCCAATAACGTTAAAATTATTGGGAATAAGTCTGTTGCGCTTAGTTATGGGGCTAGATTTAAGGTGATCAAGGGTATCCACATTATTTTTGTGGGTGATTTTAAAAAAATATAAAAAAAGCCAAACTTCAATACTAAGTTTGGCTTCCTAACGCTTTAATGAGTTTTTTTAATTTAGTTACCTAGTGGTACCAACTTGCCAAAATGTTGGCGTTCGTATTGAACCACTATCTAGGATAACACACTGAGGGTCACCTCTTTTGCAACCATTCCCTTTTATCCTGCTTCCCGTTTGCCCATGGTGCTTTCTGAGTTCACTTAGCATCAACCCGTGAACATCGCCCATATTGATACTAATTCCAGTCACCGTAATAGTTTCAATGCTGCTATCGAGACCAGCAGTAGACTTAGGGTTCTCATTGTCCTGCGCTATAACTTTCTCTCCACTTAATTGTTGAAGTAGCTCTACCGAATTGGCGTATTTACCTGACGCTGGAAATGCTAATAGAGACTTCGCTTTCACTATATCCTTTTCCACAAACTCTCCATTGATATAAAGAACGGCTAATACATAGTTAGCGAGGTAGCTCATTCCTTCTTCAACTTCGGCTTCCAAAAATTCAACCGCAGTCGCTTTTTCTTCGTCGGTAGATTCATTATCAGAAAAGACGAGAACAGCATATTCCTCTGCCGTTCTATTAACGCCTTCATCTGCAGCAAATTTCATCAATCGCTTGGCTTCAGCCATATTCTTTTGTGTACCAATTCCCTGTGCAGCCATCCCCGCTGCTTGTCGGTAAGCTGGCAGGAAGCCCTGTTTGGCAGACTTATCAAAGTAATAATAGGCATTTTCTAAATCTGTCTTTACCCCAGATTCAGGATTCATAAAGATGTGGCCAAGGGAGAAGCTGGTTTGTTCATGACCTCTGGACGCCAAAGCTCGAAGTGTATTCAGCTTAGCAAGTGAACAATCTTCGTCTGCGCATTCAGGTTGATTCGGAATAGCCCAAACAGATGCAGATATTATAGTTGAAATTAGTAGTGAGATTCGCAGAATACGTGTGCTTGCTGAATTTTGTTTCATTAAATTCCCTTTTTATTATTCCGGTGATTGGCTAAGACCGACTTATGTGTAAATCCTACTGCTCAAAAAGACGTCGCCTTGTATAAAAACCTATCACTTATCGTTCAAATTGCAAATAATTAACTCCGAAATATTGCTTGTGTACCAACAGAAGATACCTCGCATGTGAAAACTATGTTAATGTAAATCAACAATAAAACGCGCTTTCAATTGCGCTAATAAATGCGTTCAACTACACGGAATATCTATGCTAAGTATCTGGACGGTTGGCACTATTGTTGGTTGTTATCTCCTCGCGCTTTTCGCTTTAGCATTTTGGGGCGATAAGCGTTTACGTGACAACCGGCAACACCCAATATTGTACAGTCTTGGATTGGGCGTGCATTGTACATCTTGGGCATTTTTCGGCACTACCTCTCAAGCAGCACAATATGGCTGGGCAGTTATCCCTACTTACTTAGGGATTATGCTGACTATGGCATTTGCGTTTCCTGTGGTGCTTCATATAAGCAGACTGTGTCAACAACACAACATCAGCTCTTTAGCAGACCTCATCTCACTTAAATACCAGCACTCCCACTTGATTGCCGCGCTTATCACTTTACTGTGTTTTTTCGGTGTAGTGCCCTACATTGCCCTGCAGTTAGACGCCATTACGAAATCAATAAATTTGTTGACTGACGACGCGCATACAAGCACGCCATGGTTAAGTATCTACGTAGCTATCTTGCTCGCATTATTTGCCATTATCTTCGGTACCCGTACACTCAACTTGACCGACAAACACCCCGGTCTGCTACTTACTATAGCGTTTGAATCGGTTATAAAGCTTGTTGCCCTGTGCGCTGTAGGTGTTTTCGTTTGCTTCTATCTGTTTGATGGTGTGTTGGATTTGGTGTCTAACGCCGCTTCAAATGCCAGTGCTCGAGAAGTCATTTATGCTGATAGCGCACCCTGGGTTTATGTATCACATGTTGTTTTGGGCGTTTGCTCTATGTTCGTTTTGCCACGACAGTTTCATATGAACTTCGTTGAGCAGAACGGTGAGGGGGAGCTTAGAACAGCAAGGTGGCTATTTCCCCTCTATTTATTTGGCATGACCCTTTTTATTATTCCAATTGCACTTGCAGGAAAAATGCTGTTGCCAGTGGATACGAGCTCTGATGCGTATGTGCTTGCCCTACCTTTATATGCTGAAAATATCGCGCTGTCGTCATTTGCTTTCATAGGAGGCCTTTCTGCAACCACCAGCATGGTGATTGTTGCAACCTTGGCGCTGGGAATAATGATCTCGAACAATGTTGTTACGCCACTTTGGCTAAAAGCGCGACTAAAGACTTCGCCCAATCGTTCAATGCAGCCAAACAAAATACTGTCTATACGTCGTATTACCGTTGTGGTCGTACTTAGCATTGCGCTCTGGTATCACTTGAATATAAGTCAGGCTGCACCTCTGGTTAAAAGCGGGGTGATTGCTATTGCATTATTAGCACAGTGCATGCCTGCACTTATGTTTGGTCTTTACTGGACGAAAAGCAACAAAGCTGCCGCTATTTGCGCCTTATTGGTAGGGTTTACATGTTGGGCAGCATTCCTCCTCTACCCAAGCTTACTGTCGAGTTATTATTTCAACCCAGCACCCACTGATCAAGCGCTTGGTTTGGGCTTTGCCTTTTCCTTATTGGCTAATTGCCTTACATTCGTTACGGTTGCATTAATTACATCAAGACGTGGCACTAAGCCAAATAATACGCTCCTCACAGATCACGACACACCTCGTTTACTGGTAAAAGTGAGGGACTTAATTGCACTCACCGAACGTGTGCTCGAAAGTGCCACGCACTCTCAACTGGTTAAGCAGCTATCAGTTGACGTCAATCGCGCCGCTAGCAGTGGTTATGCCAGTCAGGCGCTTATCGACAGGGTAAATAAGTTGCTTGCCGCACAAGTAGGAGCTCCTAGTGCTCGTATATTACTGGGTGCCATCGCAGATACAGGCAGCGATAGCTTTCCAGAACTGGTTGACTGGGTAGAAGAAGCTTCTCAGTCATTTCAGTTTAACCACGAGGTACTTCAATCGTCAGTGCAAAACATTGAGCAAGGCATAAGTGTGCTTGATGACAAACTGCAGCTACTGGCGTGGAACGAACGTTACGTGGAGTTATTTGCCTACCCTAAAGGATTTCTAAAAGCGGGCATGCCCATTACCGATATACTTAGCTACAACGCAAACCGAGGGTTGTTTAGCCCCTCATCTATCGAAAAGCGCGTTAGCTACATGCTGGAAGGCACCCGTCATAAACATATTCGCAAACAGCCTGACGGAAAAGTGATTGAACTTAACGGCGCGCCGCTACCTGGTGGCGGCTACGTGACTACCTATAGCGATATCACTGAATACATAGCAATTCAAAAAGAATTAGAAAGTGCAAAAGAAGACTTGGAGGCAAGGGTTGCGCAGCGTACAGCAGAATTAGAAGAAGCCAAACAACACGCTGACAAAGCTAACGAGAGCAAAACCAAATTTCTGGCCGCGGCTGGGCACGATCTCATGCAACCTTTCAACGCCGCAACATTATTTGCCAGCATGCTCAGCAAAAAGACGCAAGGTAGTGAACTGGCCACACTATCTGAAGGCGTGGTGAATTCTTTGGACAATGCTCAGAGCTTACTTTCAATGCTACTTGATATGACGAAATTAGACGCTGGCGTACTTACCCCTCAAAAGACTGAATTTCCAGTCAGTGATATGTTGTCTTCATTGGTGCAGGAATTTAGTGTCATTGCAAAGCAAAAAGGTATTGAGCTCAGGTATGTACCGACCAGAGTTATGGTGTACTCGGACAAAGTGCTACTGCGACGGGTGCTTCAAAACTTGCTGTCCAACGCAGTCCGCTATACCGCAAAAGGCCGTATTTTGGTGGGCGTGAGACGCACAAGAGTCACAAATACCGAGCAGGTTATAAAGCTTTGTGTTTACGATACCGGACTAGGTATCGCCGACCACCAACAGCATGAAATATTTAGTGAATTCCACCAGCTAGAGAGCAACAACAAAGGCGAAGGAATTGGATTAGGCCTGACTATTGTAGATAAGATATGTCGACTACTCGGTCATGAAGTCGGACTGACTTCATCGCCAAATAAAGGAAGCTGCTTCAGTGTGGCTGTATCTAGAG
This sequence comes from Alteromonas sp. G4i35, assembly GCF_054960375.1. NCBI lineage: Bacteria > Pseudomonadati > Pseudomonadota > Gammaproteobacteria > Alteromonadales > Alteromonadaceae > Alteromonas > Alteromonas sp. G4i35. Next base: position 8,407 of record NZ_JBHNZD010000042.1, read on the forward strand.
CATTTCAAAGCGAAGCCTCGATACTCACCGCGCACGCAAGTAACACTAATCATGTTGACTCCCCTTTTAATAATTCGGTATTAACGAAGAACTCAGCAAGTGCGCCAAATAATTCAGTAAGCGTTCAAAAAAGCGCATTAGACAGCCGTTCTCGCCCTGTCTCCTGGCACTCCCATCAAATGCCCTCTTTAGACTCAGCGAATAAAAACAACAATGCATTTTTAAAAGACACCCGTTTTCTACTCGTAGAAAATGACGAGCAAGTGGCAAATGCAATGTGTACCTTACTGAGAGATTGGGGAGGGAGTACAACATTGATAGCGGGCGGAGCAGAAGTGTCGAGTATTTCACAAGAACACTTTGATGTGCTCGTCGCCGATTATCACCTAAATTATGGCGAAACCGGTTTTGACGTTGCAGCGATTCTTTCTGAAAATAACGTGAGTTTTGCCTTAAAGATTTTAGTCACTGCCAATAGAAGTAACGATATAAGAGAAGAAGCGGCGGAGCAACAATTTAGCTACCTGCCAAAACCCTTAAAGCCTGCGGCACTTAAGCGACTGCTAAAGCAATCGCTTGTTTAATAGAGAACTCGTGATCGCATTTGTAGTACGGCAGTAGGTATTTCGTCTTCTTTTGGTAGCTGGTTTGCATCAAGATACTTTTTACTTTTGCGGTAACGCGATGTGAAGTTTCCCGTAACGATAATCAAGTGTTACAACGAAGTCTTTCAACAAATCATAGCCTATTAAGCCTACTACCCGCTTTCCACCTATCCGGCTACCCGTTCTTTCATACTGACTTTCTAAGTTTGTCTTTTGCCCTTCAGCAGGAAAGCTAACCTTAACGTCACTAATCTCGAATGGACCAAACTTCACGACATCAGACGTAGCGAACTCATTGACCCCAGAACTATTGGCACCAAATGACGTGCTTGCGCCTTCCACTTTTTCAAGCAACCCAACCTTGGACGCCGCTCGACGGTTAATCAAAATTGTACCGGCGTTACCAGTATCGACTAATAGCCACAACGCAACACCGTTAATTTCTACTTGCGCGATAGGCATTCCACTACCCTGTTGAGAGTTGGCTCGAACATTTGCCACCTCCCCCATATCTATCGAATCACGCGTCACCAGACGAATTTTTCTGTGGGGGTAGTCCAATTGAACGATGAAGTTATTGAAAAAACCTGCCCCCAGTAACATACCATTGGAGTGATGACCTAAGCTGGATTCGACAAGTGAATCCAGCTCGAAATCACTACCAAATATTTCAACGTTTACATTGTTGTAGGCGTTTCGCCTTTCAACGTCGTACACCCCTTTAACGGTCACGGGGCGCCCTTTATCAAGGTCTAAATTATGCTTCCCGATAAACGCGCGATTGATACTGTTTATTTGTGCTCCTGAATCCAGCATGACCCGAGATTCGATGCCTTCTATGGTAACAGGCAAAAAAACGTGACCGTTGTCTAGGGTGAAATCTGTCCATACTGTAACGGCACTAAACGCATTGAAAGAACTAAAAAGAAGGGAAAGTAAAATAAATCGCGTCATAAATATCCTTTTACGCCAGTAAACTAATCCTTTGAAATCTTACGCTAGCACATGAGCTGATTGAGATCGAATTAGCACGATGAACCGAACGCGCAAAAATCCCTAATCTAGTGGAAAGCATATAATACATGTTAGTGCTTAAACTATATCAATATGATCATAGTCTTGAAGACGTCTTTCGCTTTCCGTTTAGCTTAAATGCATTGCATTTTTGAACGCGATACCGGCCTTGGTTCTGTTAATAACACCAAGCTTTCTCAATACTGCAGATACATGCTGTTTAACGGTGGACTCAGAAATGGCCAGTTCGTAAGCAATCTGCTTGTTAAGCAAGCCGTCTGATACCATTCGCAACACTTTAAGTTGGTGAGGGGTAAGTTGCTTTAATCGGTTGGTGAAATCATCTTGGCCAGAGTGGCCATTCGCATTCGATGCAGTGGCATTTGGCATCGTAGCTGATGCATTGTGAACTGAAGGCGGGATCCAAGTTTCACCGTCTAACACCGTATTTACCGCGTCAATAATGCAATCGACCGAAGCTGATTTGGGTATAAAACCGCTTGCGCCTAACGCAAACGATTTTGCCATAACATCAGGCTCTTCTTGTGCGGTAATAACAACAACAAGTACATCAGGATAGAGCGCATGTACCTCAGCAAGGCCATTTAACCCTTCATTGCCTGGCATCGTGAGATCTAAGAAAAGCAGATCGATGTCGTCATCTTCTTCAAGACTAGTGAGCGTATCGGGGAACGTGGAAGTTTCTACAAGTTCGATATGCTCCACACTAGCTAACGCATGGCACATCGCAGCCCTGAACAGAGGATGATCGTCAGCAATCAAGATTTTCACAGACATAATGCTATCAACTTGTAACTACCTTGTTAATCAACATACTATCACGCCGGTAAAAAAAGGTTAATCTTATTGGCGTATCTGTTATTGGTGCATCTGTTATTGAGTAAGGCTCCGCACCACGCCCTTCACTGCTCGACATATCCGCCGGCCAACACAATCGAAAGAGGTCGAGCAAACGTGAGCACGCCTAAGCGCAATGGCCTAGGCGTGAAACGTGTTGCTGGTCTTCTTCAGAACATACCGTTTAGAATCGATAACCTACCGTAAGGTGAACTGTACGTGGGTCACCGTAATAACCGATAAGTGTCGTATCGCCACCAAGGCCCGGACCAAAGTTACCTTCATCGTCTTGCGTGACAAAGTCATAACCACCAACCAGATACTCTTCATCAGTCAGGTTTTTGACGTGTAGTCCAGCATACCAGTCGCCTTCCACGCTTTCCCAGCGCGCGCTTAAGTTCACCATACCATAGGCATCTTGTTGAATAAGATCGCTGGTTTCAAAGATAAGATAATCATCGCGATAGTAGTAGTTGGCGTTGAAAGTAATATCCCCAAAGCTCGTTTCTAGTAGGTAGTTAGCATTTAGATTAAAGGTATTCTCTGGCGTACTTGCTAGACCAATCAACGGAGGGATTGCATTGTTTTTCTTAATCTCAAAGTCAATATAACCGTAAGCAACGTCAAACTGAAGGTTATCCGTAGCTACCCACGTCATCTCCAACTCGGCGCCTTTTGCGGCCGTTTCTGCAGCATTGCGCAGCCGCTGGTCGAGGGCGGTTGGATCAGATAAATCCCCTTCTACACCAATATACTGACGATCTTTGTGATCATATGAGAATAAAGTGATATTCATACGAAGTGCGTCGGTTAAGTCGCTCTTCACACCTACTTCAAAGCTGTCAACGACTTCTGGTTCTACACCAGGCTCGTTAGTCTGAGCACGAGGGTTAAACGTGCCCGATTTGAAGCCTTGTGAATAGCTCGCGAAGAACATGGTATCGCGGTCCATTTGATACTCCACGCCTACCCGCGGGGTAAAGCGCGACCAACTCTCTACCGCTGGCGCGTCTAACACTTCATCGCCATCGGTGTCTGTCCCAAGTACTTGAGGCACTAATTGTCCGTCGGGACGCACGTACCCATCAATCCAGTCGGTATAAGGATAAACATTGGCGAATACCAGACCGTTATTTACAAACGCGGTCTTTTCTTCATCAGTGTATCGGGCCCCCAGCGAAAGCGATAGCTTATCGGTTACGTCATAATTCATTTGCGCGTACGCTGCCCAGCTTTCTGAGTTATTACAACCCGTCACTTCCCGCGTTAACCCTGAGGCACCAAGCGATTGACCTAACACACCTAAAATGGCATCAAAATTACCGCAACTCTCACCATCGTAAAAATAGAGCCCTGACACTAAGCTAAACGCGTTCCCGGTATAATTCGCTTGAATCTCGTGAGTATCATTACTGTCGTCATACTCTGCCGGTACATCAAAAATAGGCAGAGGCGTATTGTCAAAATCAATGTTGGTAGGTGAATAGCTCTCTCTATGCGAACCAATATATTTAAGCTCTAAATCATCATTCACTCTGTATCGTGCCAGCCAGTTATAGCCTTCTAACTCGACTTTATTCCATGTAGGTAAGCTGGTGTACGAATCGAAAACCGAATCAGGCACGGGCGCATCAGTTAATATACTTGGGATTAAACGGTAGCCGCCTTTCGCATTTGATGTGTCTTCGGTCTTATCCCACCCAATACGGAAAAACAAATCTTCACTCGGGTGAACTTCTAGCGTTACACGGGCTGCCCAGAGATCTTTGTTGTAGTTCTCTTTATCTTGATTGGGCAACGCGCTTACCAGATATTCGCCGAAGCCGTCGCGGTTTAAGTTGGCATAACCCACGCCTAGATACACCGTGTCTTCAATCAGCGGTATTTGACCTGTCACTTTGATATCACGCTGACTGTAACTACCTACCGTAGCTTCAACGTTCATCTGCGTATCGCCGGTCATTTCCTTCGTAACGTATTTAACCGCGCCACCAATGGTATTCTTTCCGTAAAGCGTCCCCTGCGGGCCACGTAATACCTCAATACGCTGTACGTCTAACAAATCAAGTACGGCCCCTTGTGGGCGAGCAATATAAACATCGTCAACATAAATACCCACGCCTGGTTCATAGCCCCAAAGCGGGTCTTGCTGACCCAATCCGCGAATAAATGCCGTCAGGGTGGAATTGGTACCGCGACTAGTTTGTAGCGTAGTGTTGGGCGAAAACTGCTGCACTTCAGTCAGCACGCTAATCCCTTTTTCGCCAAGTTCAACCGCACCAATAGACGTGATAGCTACCGGCGTTTCCTGTAGCGACTCTACAGTTTTTCGCGCTGTCACCTCAATGCGTTCTAATTTTCCTTTTTGCGCTTCGGCATCGGCATCAGCTTGACTATCCTGAGCGAATACTGGCGCTGTGCTTAAAACGCTAGCCACCGCTAGGGCACAAAGGCTGTGCATGGGGTGCTTAACTGAATCGCTTTTGCGTTCTACTGTGCTAACAGAGGCTGAATGTGATTGGTAGGGTAAAACCAAGCCATTTGTGTGTATTGATTGAGACATAGTGAGTCCTTGTTGTTCTAAGTTCTGGTCACTGCCGGATGTATTGCCTACGGTCAAAATCACTTTAGTTAATTAATTGTTAATAGTATGTAGTACCATCGTACTATGGGATTTTGATAAAAGTAACGGCAAACTTTATATCTGTTATGAACGCTTTTTATCTGATTTGTATACACTTTATGGTTTTGAGTGTAAGCAAATCTTTAATCGACTTAACTGTTTCGGATCATCTGCGGTCACAGATTTTTTAAGGAATAATAACTATGTTAAGTATGATTGGCTTAGTAGGCGGTCTGTTGTTGCTTATTGTTTTGACAATACGCGGAATGAACCTCTTTATTGCTGCACCTTTGTGTGCGCTTGTCGTTGCCATTACCAATAATATCGGCGTCTTCACCGGCGACGTAAACTTCGTCCAAACCTATATGAGTGGTTTCTCTGGCTTTATCGCCTCTTGGTTTTTCATGTTTTTACTTGGTGCGTTATTCGGTAAATTCATGGAAGACACAGGAGCAGCAGATGCTGTTTCTCGCTGGATTATCACCAAAATTGGTTACAAGCGTGCCGTATTAGCTGTTGTGCTAGCTTGCGCTATTTTGACCTACGGTGGTGTAAGCGTGTTTGTGGTAGCGTTTTCTGTTTACCCTATGGCGGTGAGTTTGTTTAAAGATGCCAACCTACCCCGTCGCTTCATACCTGCTGCCATGGCATTCGGGTCGGTAACATTTACGATGACCTCCGCGGGCTCGCCAGAAATCCAAAACTGGATCCCTATAAAGTATTTGGGTACCTCCCCTTTTGCCGCGTGGGAAGTTAGCCTTGTCGTCGCCATATTCATGGCATGCTTCGGTTACTGGTGGCTTGCTAAGATGATCAGAAAAGCCGTTAATAACGGCGAGGTGTTTGAAGCCAGAGCAAGCGACCCTGAAGTGCGAGACAGAGCGCTACCCCACCCGCTTACCGGAATTGTGCCGTTAGTCGTGGTGTTAGTCATTTCGTTTCTATTCCATGAAGAACTCGCTCAGCTTGCGCTTATTCTGGCGTTAGGCGGCGGCGTACTGTGTTTGCTGGCTATTAACTACAAACATTTTCACAGTTTACCGGTTGCCATAAATGCGGGTACCACCGGCGCATTGATCGCCATAGGTAACACCGCAGCTGTTGTAGGTTTTGGCTCTATAGCAAAAAACACCGAAGCGTTTCAAACAACCGTAGCGCTTATGACCCAAATTCCTGGTAACGAGCTTATTGGTGCCGCCATTGCCGTAAGCGTGATTGCAGGGTTAACAGGAAGTGCATCGGGCGGACAAGCCATTGCCTTACCCTTGGTGGCTCCGCATTACCTTGACCAAGGCGTAGAGCCAGAACAGCTACATAGAATTGTGTCTATATCATCAGGCGCACTAGATTCGTTACCTCACAATGGCTATGTGGTTACTACCATACGCGCCATTTGTAACGAAACCCATCAGGCTGCTTACTGGGCGGTTGGCGCACTAACTGTGGTGGTGCCTGTTATTGGGCTTGCTATGGCCATTGGCCTGTTTAGCATTATGTAGCATTAGTCAAAGCCAACGATATAGTCGAAGACCCCATGACAAATAGGTCACTCTAGCAAAACATTGCCATTTAAAAATGCGGTCTGAGAAAAGGACAAGAAAGTATGTATTGGAAAAAGACGCTTGCTTCCACGTTAGTGTGGAATAAGAGCAAAGGCATCAATAAGCTATTGAAACAGCTCAGCTCACAACGAGTGCAGAAACACTTAGCATTAGCAAATTTGGTTGAGGTGTATTTAGTTAAAAAGCAGCGCTCCTTGGTGGGATTATTTGCCACACTAATGTTGACGGTACATTGCCAGGGCATTGCTGGCGAATCCGACGATACATCGCCATTGCTCAGTTCTTCAAAAGCACCTACTTCTGAGCCCGTTTCTTCCTTGCCAAGCGCTTCGCTGATGGTAGAAAAACGCGTTTTTGAAATGCCTCATTTCACAACCTTTGGTGGTAAACAAATTAAAAACGTAAAAGTTGGCTGGGAGGCGTACGGAACGCTAAATGATGCTAAGAGCAACGTTATCCTGATTACCCACTACTTTTCTGGCTCTTCTCACGCAGCTGGAAAGTACAATGAAAGCGACTCAGTGCCCGGTTACTGGGATAGTATTATCGGCCCCGGCAAGGCGATTGATACAAACCGCTTTTATGTAATAAGCGTTGATACGCTGGCCAATTTAAATGCTTACGACCCTCACGTTATTACAACCGGTCCTGCGTCAATAAATCCAGATACAGGAAAACCCTATGGCTTAGACTTTCCTGTCGTGACAATACGTGACTTTGTCAATGTTCAAAAAGCACTTCTCGAAAGTTTAGACATTAGCAAACTGTATGCGGTTATTGGGCCTTCTATGGGCTCTATGCAAGCTATCGATTGGGCGAGCGCTTACCCAGACTGGGTTGAACGTATGATTTCAGTTATCGGCGCAGGTCAAAGCGATGCATGGACTACCGCGGCATTGGAACACTGGGCAACGCCTATCACTCTAGATAAAAACTGGAACAACGGCGCTTATTCCAAAGAGCAAGCACCTCTTAATGGCTTAGCTGCCTCGCTCATGTTAATTACGCAAAATGCCCTTACCCCTTCTTTTTTCAACCAAACCGGCAACACGTTAGGGTATAAAAATGTTGAGTCGGCGCCGCTTAATGACATACGTCAATCACACAGTATTGTGAACTGGCTGCGTGAGCGAGCAAAGACCCGGGCAAAATCCATGGACGCAAACCACCTTTTATACTTGGTTCGAGCTTGCCAGCTCTTCGTTGCTGGGCATCAAGGTAATCTTGAGCAAGGACTGGCGTCGATCAAGGCTAAAACGCTGTTTATTCCAGCCCAAACAGATTTGCTACTTATGCCCTACTTATCGCAAAGTGCACACCAAGGTTTAACTTCAATGAATAACGACAGCACATTGGTTACGCTAAATGGCAAATTAGGTCATTTAGAAGGCGTGACCAATGTATCCGCTCAAGCTCAGGCTATTCGCCAATTTTTAGAAAATGATAAGGCAGCAATGCAATGATGAAATCTACCCCCTTTTTACGCCACGCGCTTTGTCTGTCTGTATTAAGCGCACTTGCCGTTAGTGTACCGGTATTCGGTAATGAGTCATCGGCGCAAGACGCGCTCCCTTCACTCACCATTGATTTAAAGAACGTTACCGTATCTGGCTTATCGTCAGGCGGTTACATGGCAACACAATTTCAATTAGCACACAGCGACTGGGTAAAAGGCGTTGGCGTCATCGCTGGTGGCCCGTACTTCTGTGCACAAGGTGATATAACCACTGCCCTGGCACAGTGCGTGAACAAGGTAGAGGGAGAAATTAACCTTGAAGCGCTGAATGAAAAAGCTAAACAGTATGAAACTGAAGGAAAAATTGCGTCGCTTTCCAATATGAAAGACACAAAAGTCTGGCTTTTTCACGGTACGCAAGACACCAGAGTGATTGCACCAGTGAGCGATTTATTATTTGAGCAATACAAATTGTGGACAGACACACAAAATATTGCCTATATCAATGACAAACCGATGGCTCACCTTTTTCCCACCAAAAACAATGGGGTTAACTGCATGAAATCAGAGAGCCCCTTCATTGGAAACTGCGATTACGATGCAGCAGGTGCCATGCTCTCTCATCTTGTTGAAGATGTTTCGACACCCGACGAGTCACTGTCAGGGCAAATTCATTCAATTGATCAGCAAAAAATAGCCGGTGGCGATGCCAAAACATTAGCAAGCGAAGGTTTTGTGTATGTGCCTGAAAGCTGTGCACAAGGCGAGCCGTGCAGAGCCCATATTAGTTTCCACGGCTGTAACCAGTATGCCGATGCCGTTGGCGATGCCTACACTACCCAAACGGGGTTGAATGAATGGGCTGATGACAACAATATTGTTGTGCTTTATCCGCAAACTAAGAAGTCGTTATTCATGCCGTTAAATCCACAAGGCTGTTGGGATTGGTGGGGCTATGCCTCTAGCGATTACGCCAACAGGGACGGCGCACAAATCAACGCAGTAAAACAGCTGCTGTTTTCATTAAATAGTGCACCTTCACTAAATAAATCCAACGGAAGTAACAATGACTAAGCGCACAATATTTATCACTGGTGGAGCAAGCGGCATTGGCTTTGGCATTGCTGAGTCAATGATGAAACAAGGGCACCATGTGATCATCGCCGACATAAACGAACAGGCAGCAAAAGAGGCTGTGACTCGACTTGCGCATTTAGACGGTTCGGCCAGCGCAGTAGCCGTAGACGTGTGCGATGCAGAGCAAGTCGCAGCACTACCTGAGGTACTAGGGAAACACACCGTTGATGTACTTATAAACAATGCCGGTATTCAGCACGTTTCACGCATAGAGGCTTTCCCTGCAGATAAGTGGCAGCAGCTTATAAATATCATGCTTGTTGGCCCGGCTCTGTTAACCCAAGCGTTTTTACCTGCCATGCGTAAGCAAAATTACGGGCGCATCATCAATGTAGGATCTATTCACTCGTTGGTAGCCTCGCCCTATAAGTCTGCTTATGTAGCGGCGAAGCATGGGCTGTTAGGGTTTGCAAAAACTATCGCGCTTGAAACGGGAGACTGCGATGTAACTATCAATACCCTTTGCCCCGCCTATGTGAAAACACCATTGGTGGAGAAACAAATTGCAGCACAGGCAAAAGAAAATAACCTTACCGAAGAAGAGGTAATAACAAAAATAATGCTAGAGCCCATGCCTAAAAAGCAATTTGTTAGCGTTGAAGAGCTTGCCGATACCGCAAGCTTCTTAATGTCACCCAGTGCCCGCAATATAACTGGGCAAACCATGGTGCTTGATGGGGGCTGGACGGCTAGATAACCCGCAAGCGATGTAACGCTTAGTTTTTTTAAAGAATAATTCTTTTCACATATCGAGTAGGGTGAGGCTTGCGCCTCATCCCTCTCACAGAACCGTACGTACGGGCCTCGTATACGGCTCCTGCATACTTCATATCACTTGCTAAGTGACACAATGCTAATTTGCAATCTAGTATCGTGCGCCCTATGGACATCGTTCATTTTCTAACATTGTGGTAACTTTCATTGCAGGGTTTGGCGTTCTAGCACTGAGGCAATCTACCAAATTTGACTACAATTACTTCCCATATACGGCCTGTCTCACCAGACATCACTATTCCTAGCGCACCGATTCGACTTGTCCCGCTGATCAGGCGGCTTGTGTATCAATGATAAAAAAACTCACAACTCATCAGAGTCTTAAAGTCTGCTTCCCCCCTTCGCAATCCATTTAAGCTTTTGGCTAAAATGGATCCTATCAAACACAATGCTGATAGTCGGCTTGGTTTTACCCTCCACACCATTACTGGCTTTCATCGGCCTAGCCTTACTCACTACTACGGGTTCATCTGCCACCTCACACTCGCAACATTCTTGGATCACTCCTTGAACGATACGTCCAACCATTTGATTGGATCCAATGCCAGGCTTCCCCAGTTACTGCACTGGCTCCCTGTTAGAAATTCCACCCTCAAACACAAAACAGGTCTGACTGAGTATCGGGCTTCGCGCTATTTTGCACGCTTACCCACCTGCCTTGCCGAATCAGGTTCACTTTCGTTGTGTACCTCTAACTTCCTATGGCTTCCTTCAGACCCTATCGTTGGCCAACAGCGCCCTTGCCATTCGGATTATCTTCCCCTCAGTCAGGGTGATTCAGGTTTCTTTCAACCTGACGGGTTTGCCAGCTTCGCTGGGCAAACAAAAAAGACTGCAATAAGCAGTC
>NZ_JBHNZD010000043.1:0-18477 GCF_054960375.1 Alteromonas sp. G4i35
ACTAGCTTTTGCTAGCTGCCTCTCCCGAAGCGGATGCGTATCTTACAGCGCATCTTTTTTTTGTCAACAACTTTTGTTTATTTATTTTTAAACTTGGTTTTTGACATCCTCATCAGTTGTTAGCGTTTTGCTGTTCCCTGTTGAGGAGGCGCGCATTCTACGCATTCCTGTAGCATCGTCAACACCCTTTTTTAAATAAATATAAAAAAAGCGACCGTTCGGTCGCTTTTTAATCTATTAGTACATTAAGCATGCGTTTACGCTTGTATATCCTTATTCTATCAGCTCAAAAAGGCATATCCTCTTTATTATTGAGCGAAGACATCTGATTATTGCCACGTAATCATTCCTGCTTATTGTCTACACTTTCATTGCTTTTCTTTTTATCGGCATTGAAGTCTGCATCTTCTTCATGGTCGCCCACTACATCGTCTAACGTTACTTTCTCAACGGTACGAAACGTATTGATAGGTCCAGCTAACGCATATAGTGCAAAAACAAGGAACAATACTAAAGCGGGTTCTGTTGCCACAACAACGAATATCAGAAGAACTAAAAGAAGGCCTACAAATGGAACCTTACCGTGCCAATTAACTTCTTTGAAAGAATTGTATTTAAAGTTACTCACCATCAGCAAACCTGCCAAGCCAGTTACTGCAGCAACTATTAAACCATAGTCGGTACCAACAGCATCATACTCAACTCCAACCCATACAAGACCAGAGACAACAGCCGCAGCCGCCGGACTTGCGAGACCTTGGAAGAAACGCTTATCGGCAATACCAACTTGCGTATTGAAGCGAGCTAAACGAAGAGCTGCACCCGCTACATATATAAAAGCCGCTAACCAGCCTAACTTGCCCAGCTCAGTTAACCCCCAATTATAAGCAACAAGTGCAGGTGCCATTCCAAATGAAACCATATCTGCCATTGAGTCATACTCAGCACCAAAGTCGCTTTGCGTGTTCGTCATTCTTGCCACACGCCCATCTAAGCCATCAAAAATCATAGCAACAAAGATAGCCACTGCCGCGGCTTCGAACCTGCCGTTCATTGACGAAACCACAGCAAAGAAACCCGAAAACAACCCTGCTGTTGTTAATAAGTTGGGAAGTAAGTATATCCCTTTACGTTTTTGATCAGACATATGTCCTCATACTTCTACATATACAATTGCTCTAATTATTTCATAGATATGCAGGAACGCATAGCAAAGTAAAAAGGCTGCCTCGTTCCTTTACATAACGCCGTTGCAAAACGTTATTAGCTTTGCATTGATTACACGTACTCCTACCACAATGCCGGCGCTTGGCTTCTATTTATTCAGGACCGCGTATGCTCACGATCAAACAAACAACTAATAACTAGGTATACGGTTACATACCTTAAATAGCTCACCGTTCATATATCATACAAGTCCATGTTGAAATTAGGTACTACCAAGTTTGTGTTCGCATAATATGCGCACACATCACTCGGCGTGTACTTGAAGTGCTTTGCGCTTCATATATAGGAAAGCAATTATGCGAACGCTACAAAAAACGTTTTCTTTGCAAACTGTACTATTACTTTCCACAGCTTTGCTATCTACCCTGAGTGCTAATTCAGCATTCGCTACCTACTATAAAAAGCAAAGTTATTCTCACTGTGGGTCATCGAGCCAAAGCAACGAACAAAGCAATGTATGTAACTCTCCGTTGGGAGAATACACCTACGATCTAGTCGATGACAAAGTGACACAAACCAATCAGACGAATAATTCCTTTGTTCAAATAGACGGATTAAATATTAATATGTCCGCCTTTTCGGACACACAAGGAGTCACCGGCGAAACAGTCGTTGGCGCCAAGTTAGAAAAAATCTCAGATAAATGGGCTTACGGCATAACAAACAATGATGAAGCATACTATCGTGGCGACGCTGACCACGCTATTGACAATATCAACTATTACTCTCAAGGTAGCGCGAACGCTTATTATAGTGGTATGACTAACGTAGAACGTGACTATGACTTCGTGTTGTTATCTTTCGACTCTGCGGTGACACTAACGGGCGCAAGTTTTTCATGGCTTTACAGTGGCAGCGACAGCCAAGTATCTGTTGCAGCACTAAGTAATACTTCGAAACTAACCTCAGGTGTTAACACGTGGAGCGATATTGTCGCTAACGCCTTAACTTCAGCCTCATTTGATATTGAAAACTGTGAATATTTAGATCACCGCGCTGACTTTACTTTCACTGAGTCCGCTCAATATTGGTTGGTTGGCGCTTATAACACCGTATTCGGAAATATTGGCGGCCATGTAGGTAATGATGCCTTTAAGCTTGCTAATGTTGGCTTCTCTGTAACAGAGTCTGCCGGTACGCCAACGCCAACAGAAGTTTCTGAACCTGGCACCATTGGCTTACTCATGGCTTGTTCACTTCTCGTGATGTGGCGTCGCAAAAAATCCATTTGAAGAAATTAGACTTTAGATCACTGACAGGTTGGAAAATCTGTCAGTTTTTTTTACCCTCTCTCATATCGTCCCTTTTCAAATTATAACATTAACTTAAAAATCATAAACTTAAACAAACTGGCACGAAATAAGCATAACATTAGAAATAATCATCTAATTTTGCTTTTTGGGTAGTTCAAAATATGAAGTTTTCTACATCGCTGACAATACTATTACTTGCTGTTAGTTCATCAGTTTTCGCTACAGATTCAAGCCTCAACAGTGCAAAGTATGATGCACAATACACACTCGCCAATTCTAATGGCAGCGCTAATTACTCACAAACGACCAATGCGCAAAACAGCAATACCTCAATCGAGATCAACGGCGTTACAGTTGATGTAGGAATCACTGCTTGGTCAAACTCTGCAGGACACGCCGACGACAAACTTGCCCAGGGCAATATTCAAGGTTGGTGGAACTGTACGCTTGGTCATAATGGTTGTACTTTAGCAAATAGACACGTTGGCTACGGAATTAAAAATAGTGATTATTCTTGGGGAGGTGATAGTCACGCAGTTGATAATAGCGGTGACGGCGGTGGCAGAGATTTTGATATGTTCTTACTGTCATTTAGCGAGTCAGTGACTCTTGAAAATGCAGCCTTCACTTGGGTAGTCGGCGACAATGATAGTAAAGAAGTTACTGTTGCGGGTCTTAATAGTATTGCGGCATTTGAGAGCGGAGCCAACTCAACTTGGAACACTGTTACAAGCGCTATTGTTGAGAATACACTAGGTCACTATGGCGTAGGTTCAAAAGGCTCAAACGGTTTGTACGAATCAACATTTACGAAGCTAACTGGTAGTGCAAAATACTGGTTAATAGGTGCATACAATACCATTTTCGACGATAACGCTAAGAGTAACTTTAACAGCGTACAATTAAAACTGTCTTCCATTGGTGTGTCAATGACTCAACCAACCGCAGAAGTTAGTGAGCCTGGCGCCCTAGCACTGATGGGGTTGGGTTTAGGTCTTGTTCTTTATAGACGTAAGCGCCGCGTTTAATTGTTTAAAAACGCATAGAAAACACGTATCTTTAGAAGGTGGCTTAGGCCACCTTTTTTTATGCTATTTTTAAGCCAGCGGCTAGGCTAAGTTTCGAAGGTATATATGGATTTTTTTAATAATAAAAAGCGTGTTGTACAACGCGCTATTGTCTCTGCAGTTGCCTCATCATTAATCGCTTTTAACAGTTTTGCTTCTACGTCAGAAGACTACGAAAAAGCACTGACCGCGTTTAATCAAAACGAATACGACGAAGCCTATATCCACCTTAAAAACAGCTTACAAAAAGATCCTGAAAACCTTGCTGCAAAAATCCTAATGGGCGAAATACTGCTTATTAATGGCTACTTAACTGCAGCAGAAATGGAGTTTGTAGAAGCGTTGGAAATGGGTGCAGATATCAACCTTCTGGCAGAGCCTCTCGGCAACACTTGGTTGTTTTTGAACAGGTACCAAGAAATTGTAGACTTCTCTGATCTAAACAAACTGTCAGGTGATGCAGAGCGCGAGTGGCTGATGATACGTGCAACTGCATGTATTAGACTGCAAGACGAGTCGTGTGCTCTACGTGATTACAATACAATCGTTTCACGCACGCCTAATTTTGTACCTGCAATAAATGGCTTAGCCTCCATTGCTCTTCAAAATGAAGATTTATCCAAAGCGACCTCGCTTATCAATAAAGCCATGTCGTTAGAACCAAAAAATGCAATAACATGGCGATTGAAGGGGCAACTTGCATACCGACAGGGTGATACAGACGCTGCAACCGCACATTTACAGAAAGCGCTGACTTTTAATCGAGACGATCCCATTGCATTACGGAATCTTGTTGATTTGTATTTAGAAGCGAAAGACTACGACACGGCAAAACTGTTCGTAGATGAGATAATCCAAGATACACCCAATGATCCGCTCGCCATTTTACTTAATAGCTGGTTACAAAGCAGAGACAACCAGCAAGCTATCGATAACGAAAAACTAAAAGAACTTAACGACTTCATGGCTCAACTGGATCCTGAGCTTATTACCTCACAGCCCATGTTGCTTTACATAAGTGGTTTAACTAACTTCTTTAATAACAACATGGAGACAGCCGCGAAAGATTTTAACGCTTATCTGCAACAAGAGCCTGATGACTTACAGGCGGTATTGATGTTGAGCCAAGTTTACATGGCGACTCAACAAGATAAGCAGGCCCTTGCCCTGCTTGAACGTCATCAGGATGCGTTAATGGAAGACCCAGACTCAGCACTGCTTTTAGGTGACTTATTTATTCGCCAAAACAAAGCGTTTAAAGCCGAGCGACTTTTGCAAAATCTTGAATATAAATACCCGAATGAAAACAAGCTCCAGCTATTTAAGATTAAATTAATGGCTGCTAGAGGTAAGCAAGATGAAGCGCTATCGATTCTTGAAAATAACTTATCTACCTACAAGGATAATGCCGGCTTTCTTTTCACTTATTCATTGATGAATTTACAAGCTCAGCAGTTTAAGAATGCATTAAAAGGCGCTGACTTACTAAGCGCTTTGTTTCCAAACGAAGCAGAAGTTTTCAATCTTAAAGCCGGTATATTGATTAGACAGGGTCGATTAGAAGAAGCCAAGATCAACATAGAAAAAGCGCTAGCGCAAAACCCGACGCTTTTCCCTGCGAAATTCAATTTAGCAGCCACGGAAAGCCGTTTAGGAAATGTCGATAAATCTAACCTGCTAGTAGAAGAGTTACTTGCTCTGTCTCCCCAACATAATGAAACGCTGATGCTGAAAGCGTTCAATTTAAGCAAAGCAGGAAATCTAGAAGAAGCTAAGCAAATTTATCTCGATATATTGACGCTCACGCCTTCAAATACTGGAGCGAGAGAGCGCGTTTCATCTTTGTATCAACAACAAGGCGACACAAAAAATGCGCTCTATCACTTAGACCTCTTAATCAAAGACGAGTTCGACAACGCCGATTATCTCCTTCGAAAAGCAGCGCTTCAGTTAGAAGCAGGTCAACGTGCCGATGCAGAAAAAACGCTAAGTATTGTGAGGAATTTTATCAATGACGATGCCGGCAAGCTTATCGCATATGCTGATCAAGCTCGAAGAGTTGATAATGATGAAAACGCCTTAGACGCCATGGCCCGAGCGTATGAATTAGCGAATACAAGTACGTTTGTCACGTTGCGTTATGTGAGCCTACTGCTCGACATGCAAAACAACGACAAAGCACAATCATTGCTAACAACCATTCCCGCAAACCAACAACAAAATCCGGTTTATTATTTCTTGAAAGGCCGACTGGCAGCAAATAAGGGAAGCAGTGAACAAGCTATCAAAGAGTTTGAAAAAGCGTTAGACGTAGACGCTACTTTTGCACAGGCTTTTGTTGCCATTTACAACTACGCACTGAACGATCAGTTTGTCGATGTATTCTTGAATACGGCAAGAAAACTGGTGAGCGAGAATGAAAACAATCTGCTGGCAAAAAACCTGTTGGCGCAATACTTATTCTTCATTCAAGAGTTCGATGAGTCGATAGCGCTTTACAAGGAACTTGTTGAGCAACCAAACTTACTCAACCCTGCTGAGGCTTACAATCGCCTAGCGATCATGCATATCGAGGAATCGCTAGTCACTGCAAAAAACTATGCACGTCAGGCCTACGAGCGTCAACCAAACTCAGCAAAAATATTGGATACCTACGGTCACATCAAAGCGCTACAAGGAGACTATGAAGGCAGCCTTAAAATGCTGAGGGATGCGTTCGCCAGAGACGCCAACGACCCAAATATTCGCTATCATCTGGGCTACACGCTAGCCAAGCTCAATAGAATTGAAGAGGCGAAAAAAGAGTTAGAATATGCAGTAAAAGTGGAACGCCCTTTCTTTAAGCGTCCTCAAGCAAGAACGCTATTAGAGAGCCTATAAGGCTCTCTTCGCATGCAGCTATAGGCAGCACGAACAATTGCGTTTGTGCTTTTCCATTTTGCCAATACCAGGGTTAAACGTATTGGTTGGATCTAAGTCTTTGTAAAATTTCTGCAAGTTACTTTCGGCTTCATACAAATGACCTACATTGTGTTCAGCAGGATACTTAGCCCCACGACTGTCTAATAGTGCCAACATATCTGCTTTTACTTTTTTGGCGTCGCTGCCTTTTTTAAGTATGTAATCTTGATGAAAGACATGGCAGAAAAAATGTCCATAATAAAGTGACTTTTCAACGTGTTTGGCGATGTGCTCAGGCAGGTTCTCTACCCATAAATCATCGTTGCGGCGCAATGCGATGTCCAATGCTAAGATGTCTCCTACTTGCTTATGGTGTAACGTTTGATAGCGAACCGCGGCGCCAGCTGCAGCAAAACGTAATAAAAACGCCTTAGACGCTTCTTCTTCATTACAAGTAATGAAGTCACCATCTAGCTTCTCTTCGTTAAACAGCTTGGCCAAAAGTGTTTTAACCTCTTCGATGCCACCATCGCTCATTTTAAGGATTAGATGATGCTCGTACTTGTCGCGGTAAGTTCTTATACTCGAGGGTATTTGGTCAGAAAAGAACTTACTACCGAACTGCATCAATCTATCGCTTAGGTAAGGAGGAAGCAGAGGTAACTTGTTGAGCACGGCATCCACCCGCCCTTTGAGTGCAAACATTTTAGGTAGCGAGTCAGTTCCCAAACGCTGAATACTTATGATGGTATCTTTTCCGTAAACATCTGCAATATCGAACATTTCTCTATGAAGATATTCACCCACCTCAGGAACGTTTTTACATTGAGTCAGTATGTCTCTGCGAATACGAGTAAGTACAGAGGCATCATTCGTACCGATATAAAACGTTTGTTCTTTATTAGGCACTTCGAATGTGTCTAAGCGCACCGCGAAAACAGCAATTTTACCTGCGCATCCACTGGCTTCGTAAAGCCGTGTTGGATCGGCATTAAAGCGGCTCGGCGTATCAGCATTTACGTCTCTAACGATGTATTCATAATCACTTGCCGACGCTTTCATACTGGTTTCAGGTAGAGATTTTGGAAAGTTGCCAGAAGAAAGGTTTCCGATAATTTCTTCTGGCGTGTCGCCTAAATCTATCCCTAGGTGATTAACAAGCTTTAGCTCTCCGTTTGTATCCACCTGAGCGAACAGCGATAACTCAGTATAGGCAGGTCCCCTTTTGACAAGTGCCCCACCTGAGTTGTTTGCAACACCACCGACAATAGACGCACCTAGACACGACGAACCAATTACAGAGTGAGGCGCACGCCCGAGTGGCTTTAGCGCCTTTTCAAGTTTGAACAGTGTTGCTCCTGGAAAGCTCAATACTTGCGTTCCGTCGTTAACCAGAACAATATCGTCCATTGCTAACGTATTTATAACCACCACTGGTCTATCGTAGTCGCTTCCACTTGGCGTTGAGCCTTCGGTCAAGCCGGTTTTCGCGGCCTGCATAATAATGATGCAGTTATATTCAACGCAAACCTTTAGCACTTCCCAATATTGCATTAGCGTATGTGGAAAAAGTACAGCCAATGCTTCGCCCTCGCCTGACCGCCATCCCTTGCGATAGTGCTCAGTTTGGCGCGTTCCTACGGCAAGGTTGCTTTCCCCGAGTACGCGTTTAAAAGCGTCAATAATTGGGGTTGTTTGCATGTATAACTCCTTAGAACAGTGCAATGCGTATTAAAAATTAGTTTGTGCCGACTAATGGACCGCCGACGTCAAACACATAAACCCCAAACCATACTAAAATACCTGCAAATGCAACGTAATATATAGTTGGGATAATAGTCTTTCTTAAAGTAGCTCCCTCTTGTCCCATTAATCCTACCGTTGCCGACGCAGCTACAACATTGTGTATTGCAATCATATTTCCGGCAGCCGCCCCAACGGCTTGCGCTGCGATAATTAGTGCAGGTGACAATTGAAGGCTTAGTGCTGCTTCGAACTGAAACTGGCTGAACATCATATTTGATACTGTATTCGAGCCTGCGATAAATGCGCCTAATGCACCAATAGTAGGGCTAATTAATGGGAAAGCTTCGCCAAACATATTGGCGAACAATTGCGCGCCAGCTATCGGCATACTGACGATGTCGGCGCCATTCACACCTGAATTTATAAAAAGCCTAACCATAGGAATTGTGAACATCAATACAAAACCAGCACTTAGCAACGTTTTGCTGGAATCATTGAAAGCCTTAAACAACACTTCTCCCTTGGATACCTTTTTACTTTGAATGATTACTGCAACCAATGCACCTATTAACAACAACCCACCAGGAAGATATAGCGGACTGATTGATGCACTTACACCCGTTTCACCCAGTATGTTGTCAAATGAGAGTGTCAGCGACGTAGTAAATTCTTTTATTGTTGGAAACACTCTGGATATAACGAGCAAAAGTGCAACAACTAAATAAGGGACCCAAGCCGTAACCCAATGCATGGCCTTTTGTGACGTTATGTCGTCTGCTTTTATTTCCAAATTACCCAGCCAACCTTTGTCCCATGACGCTTTCGGCGGGAAATCCCATGTTGTTTTAGGCATCAAGAAACCATTTTTAGCTGCAGTAACAACCACTGCCAAGCTCACCAATCCTCCAATCAACGAAGGAAATTCAGGGCCTAATACAATGCCGGTAAATACGTAAGGAATGGTAAAGCTGACGCCTGCGAATAAGGCGAAAGGTAGAATTTGTAACCCTTCGCGCCAAGACTTGTTGGAGCCAAAAAAGCGAGTGAGCATTACAGCCATTAAGACTGGCATAAATGAGCCAATAATTCCGTGGATAATTGCCACTTCAGAGGTGATTAGTTGAATAAACTGCTCCCATTGCCAGCCTTGAGCCTGCAAAGTCTGACTGATCGCTTGGCCGTCTAAGCCTTTGTTTACACCAATGACAATAGGCGTTCCCACCGCGCCGAAAGAGACGGGTGTGCTTTGGATCATCATACCAATAAGTACGGCAGCCAATGCTGGAAAACCGATGGCAACAAGCAAAGGAGCCGCTATAGCGGCCGGCGTGCCAAAACCAGAAGCACCTTCAATAAAAGTTCCGAAGCACCAAGCAATGATTATTGCCTGGACTCTTCTATCAGGTGAAATGTTGGTGAAACCCTGGCGGATAACATCAATTGCTCCAGTATATTTCAATGTGTTGAGCAGAAAAATTGCACCAAATACAATCCACAAAACAGATACTGTAATCACTAAGCCTTGTAGAATTGAAGCGCCCACCCGTACTGCCGACATATCCCATGCTAAAAGTGCCATAAGTGCTGTACTTGCTAATACAACTGGCATTGCTCTTTTCGCAGACCACTGTAAACCCAATAGCAGCACTGCTGAAAGCGTTATAGGTAGCAATGCTAATAATCCAAGGGTTATCTCATTCATGAGTTTTCCTCTTATTATAATTAGTTAATTATTCGAGTTTCTAACGTTAGAAAATCGATGTTAATGCAGGGTTAAAATTTAGGTATGCGACTGTACTAATTTCTCACGTGTTGATATATATGCATTAAAGACAAAGTTTATTTCCATTTTTGGACTAATAGTGGCAAAAGCAGACGATATTATCCTTTTTGTGAACGTAGTTGATGAAGGCTCTTTTTCAAAGGTCGCTCAAAAACTCAACCTAACTAATTCTGTAGTAAGTAAGCGTATCGCACGATTAGAGTCAGATTTGAACGTTCAATTGCTTTACCGCTCTACACGAAAGCTCAATTTAACTGATGCAGGAAGAACACTGTACAATAAGGCGAGAATCGCCAATTTAGCCATTCAAGACGCAGAAGATGCCGTCAGTGGTTACAGTGATGAAGTGCGTGGAAAAATCCGAATTACTATGCCCAATGTATCGGCTAAACTGGTCTTAAATCGCGCAATTGCCGAGTTTTGCAATTTACACGAAGAGGTGGATGTAGAGCTTGCAATTACCAATCGCGTTACCAATATCATTGAAGAAGGTTACGATCTCGCCATTCGTACAGCACATCTTGAGGACTCCTCTCTTATTGCTAAACGCCTTATAGATTCAAAATGGATAGTATGCGCAAGCCCCACATATCTTAAAAACAAAAGCCGCCCAAATCATCCTGACGACTTAACTGAACATAATTGTTTAATTTACAAGTACGATAGCACTGGCCCAGACTTCTGGCCGTTTCATATTGAAGGAGAGCTTCATAACGTTCAAATTGGCGGGCGAATACAGTCAAATAACTTGGATGCGTTAAGGCAAGCCGCTATTGCAGGTGTGGGTGTAGCATTTCTTCCCAAGGCATTAGTGCATGAAGATATCGAAGATGGGGCGCTTTCGCCTCTACTTGCCGAGTACGTAACTAAGACTATGGGTATTTATGCCGTTTATCCTCGTTCGCGTCAGCCTGACAAAAAGCTAAAGCTACTGGTCAACTACCTTCAAGAGGCGTTTGGCAATAGAAGCGCCTATTTTTATTGATAAACATTGAAGTAATCTCCGTTTACATCATAAACATGGCGCTAAACATAATTGAAGCGATCTTAAAACGCGAACTTAGCTGACGCTTGGATGTAATTGGAGTCAATGCTGTCTATGTTGTCATCATTGATAGAATAAGCACCAAACTCTAGGCCGACATCAAGACGCGGCGCTACCGTATCAATTACATTCACCGCCCAGTGCGAACGTTTGCGCCCCAAAATATCTGTTTTAGCTGCTCCATAAAATACAGTGCTGCGGAGGGTTTCAGTCCAAAAATGGCGATACGCTACGGTATAAGCCAGCGTACTTTCCGTTTCCAATGTTTGAGTTGCAGGATCCTCAACAACATCAGCAGTCATGCCGGCCGCAGCATACCGACCGGGCTTACCCGCGGTTAATTGAAAACGTAGATCATCTTTTGCAAAAAGTGGTATTTTGCCTGCGATATTTACTGCTGCTGTAACTTCTTCAACCCCTCCTTGATCGACAAGTCGTATTACAGAGCCGAAAGCATATTGCCCATATTGACTATCTAAATTGTATCGTACAACAAAGTCGGGCGTAGACTCATCAGGGTCAGCGGCTACACCTGTAAGCCCTACGGCATTGGCAGGTGCGTCGGTATCACCATCCCCAATGGTCTCTGGGCTTTCGATGGCAAATTGCCAGTTTCCAGAGGTGTATCTAACCTGAACTTGCCTTGCAAACACTTCTCCTACATGAGGACCACCAAAATCTAACGACTCAGGAATAACGTGAAGCGGCATAAAGGTGCTCCAGTTTTGCCCCGCACTCCAGTTCTTATAGGTGATGAAGAAGTGACGTAATCTCAAGTTAGTAGAGTTACTTACCGCTTCGTTACCGCCTCCGCCATACATATCGACTTCTATAAAAGTACTCACCTCCCCTATAGAAACGCCCATATTTAAGCGTGACTCTCCTACATTGAAACCTGTGTGTGATGTCTCTATTGCTTCCCCGCCAGGAAAATTACCAATCCAATAATCCTGATAAGCAATATCCCCTTCAACATGCCTGACATCTACTTTGGCATAACCTCCAACACTAACCTTAACGTGTTCGTTACCGACCTTCCCGTTGAACAACTCTATGCCGTGAGAAGGGTTAAGAATTAGCGCTAATGCACAAGCAGATAAGCGTAGGGTGTATTTATTGTTTGTTTTCATTATTCGTCCTAATAGCTGAAACTATTTAACATGTCGTTAACGGGCGGATAATGTATTCGTTCGTGCTCAGAGGATAAACCGAGTTTAGAATATTAACTTTTTCCTAAATTCGCATAATCAGAGGTTTACTTTTTGAATGTTAATTGTGTAAAGAGATGAAGAATATTGAGCATAAATCGCTCAATAGAAAAATAATAAAAGGCTACTTGTTGCTAACACGAGAAGTGAAAGTAATGATATTGATTGAAGTGCCTTACCCCAACTTTGCGAAAACCAACTTAAACACAAAGACAGAGAAAACACAGTAAGTGCAGACATAATAGTATCTGCAGGCGAGAATGTCGCTTGATTTACACTCAATGCAAATACGGCAAAACCAGTACCTATGGCACCGACTGCGCTCACAATCATGCATAATATGAAATGCGCACAAAGCTTAGCTATATCTCGGGGCATTGAGCGCGCAGAAACTACCGCTTCGTTTGAATTATATAACTGCATCGCAACCTCTTAACCCTCTCAACAATAAGTTAATGATAATCGTTATCATTATTAAATCAAGAAAATTAATTAGCTGTATTAGGAAAATTCATAAACAAGAAAGCGTAATCTGTCGCTCTTCGACCAGTGGCTTTTTAGTAAATCGTTTTTTGTTATGAAGCTGCCGATTAATGGTCTTTCGCGGAATCTACTGGCAATAAAAAAGGCACTGTCTCCAGTGCCTTTTGGTTTTAATTGCTGACAACGAAAAGTCCGCTGTCATCTGCATCAATACGAATGGTTGATTCCGGTATTAATTCGCCAGCAAGTAATTGATGCGCGAGTGGATTTTCCACCTGCACTTGTATCGCTCGCTTAAGCGGACGTGCGCCAAACACTGGATCGAAACCCGCGTCCGCCAGTTTATCCATAGCCGCAGCAGATAGAGTAAGCTTATATCCTTTTTCTGCGAGCCTAGCGCGAAGCGAGGCAAGCTGAATTTTAGCAATAGATTTTATTTGCTCCTTCCCTAATGGATGGAATACCACAATATCATCGACGCGGTTGATGAACTCCGGTCTGAAGTGTTGCCCTACAACACTCATTACCGACGCTTTCATATCGTCATACTGACTTTCGTTGTGCTTATCTTGAATGATATCTGAGCCTAAGTTGGACGTCATGATCACAACGGTATTTTTAAAATCTACAGTACGTCCTTGTCCGTCAGTCAACCGGCCGTCATCTAGTACTTGAAGCAGAATATTGAATACATCTGGATGTGCCTTTTCAACCTCGTCCAACAAAATGACCGAGTATGGCTTGCGACGCACCGCTTCGGTTAAGTAGCCACCTTCCTCGTAGCCAACATAGCCAGGAGGTGCACCCACTAAGCGTGCTACCGAGTGTTTTTCCATAAATTCTGACATATCGATACGCACCATGGCATCTTCAGTATCGAACATAAAGCCTGCCAAGGCTTTGCAGAGCTCAGTTTTGCCCACGCCAGTTGGCCCTAAAAATAAGAATGAGCCAATAGGTCGATTTGGATCCGCAAGCCCAGCACGTGAACGGCGAATTGCGTTTGAAACCGCTTCAACCGCTTCTTCTTGTCCAACAACCCGTTTGTGAAGTACGTCTTCCATACGCAACAACTTCTCACGCTCGCCCTCAAGCATTCGCGCTACAGGTATACCCGTCCATCGCGAAAGCACATCTGCAATTTCAACGTCCGTCACTTTATTTTTAAGTAACGTCGTCTCGCGAGTTTCGTTTTCAGCCGCTTGCTCTAACTTTGCTTCAAGCTCTGGAATACGGCCGTACTGAAGTTCCGACATACGATTCAAATCAGATGCACGTCGCGCTATCTCCAAGTCAAGTTTAGCCTGCTCAAGCTCCCCTTTAATGGTTTGAGTGCCCTGCATGGCGTCTTTCTCATCCAGCCACACTTTCTCAAGCTCTGCGTACTTGGTTTCCGCTTGCTCACGCTCTAGCTCAATCATCTCAAGTCGCTTATGACTCGCATCATCTGTTTCTTTGGCCAGAGCTTGCTCTTCCAATTTTAGCTGGATGATACGACGCTCCAGACGATCCATCTCTTCGGGCTTGGAGTCTATTTGCAATCGAATGCTAGACGCAGCCTCGTCTATAAGATCAATGGCTTTGTCTGGCAATTGGCGGTCGCTAATATAACGATGCGACAAACTTGCCGCTGCAACGATAGCGGGATCAGTAATATCTACCGAGTGATGGAGCTCATAGCGCTCTTTTAAGCCACGCAGAATAGCAATAGTGTCTTCAACGCTTGGTTCTTCAACTAATACCTTTTGGAAACGACGTTCAAGTGCTGCGTCTTTTTCAATGTACTGACGATATTCATCCAGTGTTGTAGCACCAACGCAGTGAAGTTCACCACGGGCTAACGCAGGTTTAAGCATATTACCTGCATCCATCGCTCCATCGCCCTTCCCTGCACCTACCATGGTGTGCAGTTCGTCAACGAATAAGATCACGCGGCCTTCTTCTTTAGCCAGCTCATTAAGCACTGCTTTAAGGCGTTCTTCAAACTCACCGCGATATTTAGCTCCCGCCACTAACGCGCCCATATCAAGGGCAAGAACACGCTTGTTCTTTAAACCCTCAGGCACTTCGCCATTAATGATGCGCTGAGCCAACCCTTCAACAATAGCCGTTTTACCCACACCCGGCTCACCAATGAGTACTGGGTTGTTTTTGGTTCGACGCTGCAGTACTTGAACAGTTCGGCGAATCTCATCGTCTCGACCAATGACCGGGTCGAGCTTGCCTTGTTCTGCTCGCTCGGTTAAATCTGTCGTGTATTTTTCAAGCGCCTGACGTACATCTTCAGCATTAGGATCCGTGACCTTCTGGCCACCACGCATGTCGTCTATTGCGCTTTCAATAGCTTCTTTAGTGATATTCAGGCTTTTGAGGATTTCCCCCAAGCGCCCTTTATCTTGTAGCGCCGCTAGAACAAAGATTTCTGAAGTGATGTATTCGTCTTTTCGCTGCTGCGCTATCTTGTCACAAAGATTTAGCAAAATGCCGCTGTCTTTACTTAATTGAACATCTCCCCCAATGCCTTCAATACGAGGTAGGCGCTCAATAGCTTGGCTCAGTGCTGAGCGTAGCGCATTTACATTGATGTTTGCTTGGTCAAGCAAAGGGCGAACTGACCCGCCTTGCTGATTTAGCATGGCAGTCATTAAATGGACAGGTTCAATGTATTGATGATCTCGCCCCAATGCGAGTGATTGAGCATCGGATATTGCGAGCTGAAATTTACTGGTAAATCTATCTAGTCTCATAATTTCAACCTAATTAATGAACAACTATACCTGCGGTAACACGCCGCAATTACGAACATTTTAACTCTCGCTGAGTGGGTAATGATCTATGCGGAATGGTATTCTTTATGTTCTAGTTATGTAGGCTGCTCAATTGCGATTCAAGTATGAGATTAAAAAGTTAGCCAAAAAGATAACAAATAATGTATGAAGTTTGATCTAGCGCAACTGTGTGATCAGACTAAAACTGCCGCCTTTTTTCGAAACAATTTAAAGCAGGCCTATTACGCTAACTATACGCCCAGTCGTGCGCTTGTTTTGATGCGTAGCTCTTCGATGGGAGTAAAAACGCTGTTCGTCAGTGTAAGTACACAAGTTACTTTGTGTAATACTCTCAACGCCAGCTTGCTGCAATTGCACCTGTGCCACTAGAGGTAGATCTAATAAGTACTTCCCTCTATTAGAGCCATTGGCAATGGCACCGTCTATATGGCGAAACTTACTCGCCAACTGTGCATCAACTTCGTAGCAGGGCCCGCTGATTGCAGGACCAACCCAAGCGATGAGTTTTTTTGCGTCGCTGCCAAAGTGTGAAACTGCACTTCCGATAATGTTAGTATCGAGACCTTTCCAACCAGCATGTACTGCCGCCACTTCTTGACCGCTTTCATCACACAATAAAATGGGCACGCAGTCTGCGGTCATTACCGCACAAAAATGCGATGTTGAAGAAGAATACGACGCATCAGCGGTGGTATCTGCGCTCGGCAATGACACCACGCGGTTGCTGTGCACTTGCTCCAACCATGTGATCTTTTCACTATGTGGAATTAGGCTTCTATTGGCTTTCACTAGTAGGAGGTCGTCCCCCACGTGGGCGCCAACGTTCAAACCTGCAAAATCACCTATGCTTGTACCTCCCATTCTTGTCGTTGTGTATGCAACAACATTTGCGGGACATGACCACGCTGGCGTAATCAAATCCAGCGTGGATGAAATAGGTGAATTCGCAGCTGACAATGTCATAAGTTCGCCTTACTCATTAAAGCATATCTTGTGGATTGTCCGCGGTGTCCTTTTTCACGGCTTTAAGCAAGTCCTGCATATCTTGAGGTAGGGGAGCTTTCCACGTCATCCACTCTTCAGTTTCAGGGTGAAACAGCGAGAGCTGTGCGGCGTGCAACGCCTGACGTTGGAATCCGCGAAGCGCAGCGATAAATTCTTCTGACGCCCCTTTAGGAAGACGAGGACGCCCGCCATAAACTTGGTCGCCAAGCAAAGGATGCTTAATGTGGGCCATGTGTACGCGGATTTGGTGCGTACGGCCAGTTTCAAGCTTCAAACGCAGGTGCGTGTATGCGCGAAATTTTTCGATAACACGAAAATGAGTGACCGCTGGCTTGCCCATTTCACGTACTGCCATATGCGTACGTTTTGTTGCGTGTCTACCAATAGGCGCATCTACAATACCACCAGCGACCATCGTACCTAAGGCAACGGCTTCATATTCACGACTCATTTCTCGACGTTGAAGTTGGTCAACAAGATGTGTTTGAGCAGGAATTGTTTTTGCTACTACCATTAACCCCGTCGTGTCTTTGTCAAGGCGATGGACAATACCCGCACGTGGAACTTTGTCTATCTCTGGACAATGATTTAACAAGGCATTTAGAACGGTACCGCTTGGGTTTCCTGCACCTGGATGCACAACCAAATCTGCAGGTTTGTTTATGACTAGGATGTGTTCATCTTCATAAACAATGTTTAACGCGATGTCTTGCGCTTCGCTCGTTACTTGTACATCCATTTCGGCCTGTACAGTAACAAGTTCATCCATTTGCATTTTGTGGCGAGGCACGGTGATTACTTCACCGTTTACAGCAACATTCCCATCTTGGATCCAAGTTTTTAGCTTAGAACGAGAATATTCAGGGAACAAATCAGCCAAAACCTGATCTAACCGTAAACCAAAATGCGCAGCTTCCGTTGAAGCTTCTAATTGTATTGTGTTCGGCGACTGTGTCATAACACCATTGATTACGTCTAAAAAAGGGTATTATAACAAGTATTCACGCTGTACACTGCCTTGTTTACGTTTTTGTATGGTTTTTCTCATCGTTAGTACGTTAGAATGCAATTAAAGTGTTGTTGTTTAACACATGAGCTTAGACAGCGAAGTATTAAAACTGTTTAGCAGGAAAATAGAATTATTATGAAATCATTTCGTCTACTGGCCCCCGTTTTATTGGGTGCTATGGTATCTGTCGCAGGATGTAGCTCTTCAGATAATGAAGAAAAAGCCGTATTAGCTAACATGGGTGCGCAGCAACTGTACGACAGAGCAAAGCAGAGCATGGAAGTAGGTAACTTCAGCGCTGCAGCACAAACGTTAAGCGCGCTAGATTCGCGCTACCCGTTCGGTCCCCTATCCCACCAGGTACAGCTAGACCTTATTTATAGCTATTATAAGTCAGGTAAAAACGAAGAAACGCTTGCCACTATCGACAGATTTATTCGTCTGAATCCAAACCATTCAGATGTTGATTACGCGTATTACATGCGTGGATTAACTAACATGGAATCAGATAGCAACCTTTTCCAAGAGTTAATGAATATTGACCGTACGGATAGAGACCCGTCGAAGTCTCGTGCTGCGTTTGAAGATTTCCGCAGACTGATTCAACAATATCCAGATAGCAAATATGCCGCAGATGCGAAACAGCGCATGGTTCATATTAAAGACCGCTTGGCTCGCTATGAAATCGCTATTGCACGTTTCTACATGAGACGCCAGGCTTATGTCGCTGCAGCAAACCGTGGTCGCTATGTTATAGAGCACTTCCCGAATACCACTCAAGTGCAACAAGCACTCGAAATTATGGTTTCAAGTTATGAGCAGCTTGGCCTAGATGAATTGCGTAACAATGCGATGAAGACACTAAAGCTTAACTACCCTGACAGCGAATTTATTAGCTAGATTTGGCTATTCTGTTTTGCTAGAGCTTTATGCAACCAATAAAAAAACGCACATTTGTGCG
>NZ_JBHNZD010000044.1:0-15657 GCF_054960375.1 Alteromonas sp. G4i35
ATTAAAGAAACCCGCCTTACGGCGGGTTTTTTGCGTTTGGAAGAAAGAAAAAATGGGGTCAGAGTACATTAATCCCCATCACCCCAAGCAAAACCTCAAATTGGGGTCAGAGTACTTTATTACCCAGATTACCAGAACCGAGTCAAAGTACCCATGCCCTCCAGCGCCGTTAAATCAGAGAAATGTACTCTGACCCCATTTCTTGTATGCTTGGGCTGTAAGCATATTTTGACTGGAGAGATCTAGTAATAACATCTCCTTCCTATTATTTATTCGCAAAATCCTATATAAGTAATTTATCAGTGAATAAATCGGTAAAAATGTGAAACGTAAGGTTCTTTTAGGTTATTGCTTAATTCTTATTTCTTGGGCGTATTGCGCAAGCTCTGAAGAAAATTTAAAAACAGAAAAGTCTATTACGCTTGGTGTCGTTGAGTTTCCGCCATTAGTGATTAAAGAACCCGACTCTTCGCGTTGTCATGGTGTAGCGATAGATGCAACTGTAGCCATATTGACTAAAATGAATTATCACGTGTTAGTTGAATGCATGCCTCCGGCTCGTTTGTTTGAACGTGTGAAGACCGGGAAAGTCGATCTCACAATTAATGTCAGAGGTACTTCAGCGTTAGATCAGAACGCTACATTTATAAACGCTCCATTTGTTTACTTAACTATTGTACTTCTACATAACGGACAACTTGCGGATGGTAAGTTAATTTCGGCAATTCGCGGCTATGACTATTTAGGGATTCGACAGGCACTTAAGCAAGAAGGTTTTGAATTTTTTGATATGCCGACAAGTAGCGACGCGATTCACCTTTTTGATGTTGGAAGAACGTCTTATCTAATTAGCTACAAACAACCCTATCAATTTTATACAGAGGCATTAGGTAGTCGATTGGTTGAGGTAAGTATTTCAGACAAGTTGACCATACCTTCCTATTTTGCAGTTTCAAATCACAGCAGGTACAAAGATGAACTTGTTGATAGTTTGAATCTGGTTACTACACATATAAGTGACTCTACAATATTAGAATCCTATCGAAGTGCGAATAAATAACTCTTTCCTTACCAAGCTACGCAACTGTTGCCTATACGAATCGATCGGCTCCGTGCCCCACTCAGTGTCAGGCACTTCATACTCGTGTCGAATAAAAAGCTCACCGTTAATATGGGAGTGGCAACGAATGAAAATCTTTGTTATGAGAACATAACTGCGCTGTTGCAAGCGGCTGATACGCTTTTGTATAAAGCTAAATTTCGAGGCAGTGAACAAATATGTCTAGGCCAGCACCGAGCAACGATCTCGTCAGAGGATACTACTTCTCCTTTTTGCTGACACAACAGCAGCAGAACATCCATGGTTTTCGGCTCTATAGTTCTCTTAAGCTTGCCGAGAGATAGAGTATTGCTGGTTACATCGACTTGCCATTGACCTAGATAAAATTGTTGCTTCACCGCGTTTACCCTGTACTTTTTGTAGGTACTGTACTTAACTTTTCCTGTTAACTTATTGTAAAAGTATGCAGATACACTTTTGTTAATATAAAACCTTTTAATATCAATGTCATAAAAATTAATTGTAAAAAAATTAATTTTTGTGAAATATCCTTTAAGCCCACAGGGTCTTTTAAAGTACACGTGCTTACTGTACGTCAAACATGACTAATATTATTGAGGGTACATCAATGAAACAAATCAAAAAATCATCAGTAGCGACAGCGTTGGGTGCAGTTGTAATTGGCTCTTTGGCGTCAACGGTTGCAGTAGCAGATGTAAATCCATTTGGTATGCAAGCATTAGAATCTGGTTACAGCCAATTCGCTGCGGAAGGCAAGTGTGGCGAAGGTAAATGTGGCGGCGACAAAGCAGAGAAAGAAGGCAAGTGCGGCGAAGGTAAGTGTGGCGGCGACAAGAAAGCTGAAAAAGAAGGCAAGTGTGGCGAAGGTAAGTGCGGCGGAGACAAGAAAGCTGACAAAGAAGGCAAGTGCGGCGAAGGCAAATGTGGCGGCGACAAGAAAGCTGACAAAGAAGGCAAGTGCGGCGAAGGTAAATGTGGCGGCGACAAGAAAGCTGGTAAAGAAGGCAAGTGCGGCGAAGGCAAATGCGGTAGCATGTAACCGCCATTCAAAAAACATCGTGTAGCTTGAAAAAGAATGATGAAGGCTACACGAGTTACGCTTAGCAAAAAAATGGCTGTCGAATGATGGCCTTTTTTGTCTAGTAACGTACGTTACTATTGTGCAATCCCATGCGGTAAAGGGGAAGATATGAAAAACATCTGTGGCGCAGGTCTTGGGTTTCGTCGGGAAATGCTAAAAGCGCTTTTACCTACATTGCCATCTGAAGTCGATTTTTGGGAAGTTGCCCCTGAAAATTGGATCCCACTTGGTGGGAAGTACCAAGAACAATTTCAGCAAGCGTCTTCGCAAGCTCCCTTTACAACTCATGGTTTATCTTTGTCTATCGGAAGTATTGACAAACTAGATGTCGAGTTTGTAAAAACCGTTAAGCGATTTTTAGATGCAAACAATATTGCTTTGTATAGCGAGCACTTAAGCTTTTGTTCTGGCAACGGGCATATGTACGATCTGATGCCAATTCCTTTTACTGAAGACGCGATTAAGCACGTAGTATCTCGAATTGTTCAAGTTCAAGATATCATCGAACGACCGCTGGTCTTAGAAAATGTCTCTTATTACATTGCGCCAGGCCAAGAGATGGATGAACTTGAATTTACCAAGAGCATACTAAATGAATCGGGTTGCAAAATGCTTCTCGACGTAAACAATGTTTACGTGAACAGTATCAACCATAAATACGATGCGAGAGCGTTTATTAACGGCTTGCCCTCAGACAAAATTGTGTATGGCCATATTGCTGGTCATTATGATGAAGCAGAGGATTTGAAAGTTGATACTCACGGGGCTGATGTCATTGAGCCAGTTTGGGCGCTGTTGGAGCATGCTTACCTTACTCACGGCGTATTTCCGACTTTGCTAGAGCGTGATTTTAATATTCCCCCGTTAAGCGAATTATTAGCGGAAGTGAAGAAAATTAAGCAAATTCAAGCAAAATGCGAAGCTGTTCAAGCATCAAACGTTAAAGGAAGTGTCGCGTGACTCAGTCATTTCAAACCACTCAAAAAACGTTCGTTGATGCGATCAAAGACCCACAGACATTTTGTGATACCGACGCTGATCACATTCGTCGTATGAAAATCTATCAATCCCTGTTTTTTAACAACATCGATAATTTCGTCAGTACCGGTTTTCCCGTTTTAAAATCTATTGTGGTAAAACAGTATGGTGAAAAAGGCTGGGAGAGTATTGTGCGTCAATTTTTTATTGAGCACGAATGCCGCTCTCCTTATTTTGCTGAAATAAGTAAAGAGTTCGTTGAGTACCTTTCAACAGAGCCAAACTTCGATATTACTCTGCCTGACTTTGCTGCGGAGCTTGCTCACTATGAGTGGCTTGAGCTTGACGTCAGTATCAGAAAAAACGAAGACGACATTGAATTTTATCAACAAGGAAACAATGTTACCGCAATTAGGGTGTCACCGTATGCCTCGTTGGCGGCATATCAGTTCGAAGTCCATCTAATTGGTGAGGATTATATCCCAGAGCAACCTGCCCAAGAACAGCAGTTCTACGTTGTTTACAAAGACCGTGAGTTTGACGTTCAATTTGCTCATGTTAATCCGGTGACGGCTATTTTAGTCAACACGCTGGAACAAAATGAACTGGGGATGGAAATAGAACAATTAGCTGAGTCGTTGTGCCAACAACTTCCCCAAATTCCTTCAAACGTGCTTATAAATGGTATGAACCAAACCCTCACTGACATGTTACAAAAAGGAATACTGCTTCCAGTATCCTAAGTAACCATTACTATTTACCTGCTTTATATTAAACTTTCGCCAGGATCTGGTCTGAAAGTGAGCGATCGATCATATTAGCGCTGTCAATCGGGCTTGCTTTCGATTAACATTTAGCACCATTTTTTTGTTCACAAAATTGTTTAGGTAGTGCAAATGGCTGACAATTCAGATTTCAAAGAAGTCTATAACAAGTGGTACTTTCTAGCATCGCTAGTAACTCTAATCGCGTTCCCGTTGATGCATATCATCGCCGGCTGGTTCACCTTCTGGTTATAACGCAGACATTCAAGGCATAATTGTGACTGCAGAATATATTAAATCAGTAGTGAAAACCGTACCTGACTATCCAAAGCCAGGTATTTTATTTAGAGATGTGACCAGCGTTTTAGAAGATCACAAAGCATTTAGTAGCTGTATCTCGTTACTTGTAGAAAAGTATCAAGGTATGGGATTTACCAAGATAGCAGGTACTGAAGCACGCGGGTTCCTTTTTGGTGCGCCATTGGCCATCGAAATGGGCATTGGTTTTGTTCCAGTGAGAAAACCCAACAAACTTCCTCGTGAAGTAGTTAGCGAGAGCTACGAGCTTGAATATGGCATGGATACATTGGAAATCCATAAAGATGCCATTGAGCCAGGTGATAAAGTCCTTCTTATTGACGATTTACTTGCAACTGGTGGAACGATAGCCGCTTCTGCGAAACTAATTCGTTCACTAGGCGGTGAAGTAAACCATGCAGGTTTTGTTATTAACTTACCGGACCTAGGTGGCGAGAAGAAATTGAGTACGCTTGATATAGAAAGCTACTCTATTTGTGAGTTTGAAGGCGAATAATCGCTATAAAGCATAACTAGCAAAAGGCGAAATACGTAATAATGAGTTATCAGGTACTAGCAAGGAAGTGGCGACCGGGCAAGTTCAGTGAACTTGTGGGTCAGGAACATGTTGTCTCTGCCATTTCAAATGCTTTGGATAACGATCGTCTACACCACGCTTATCTGTTTACAGGTACGCGAGGCGTAGGTAAAACTACCATTGCACGTATTTTTTCGAAAAGCCTTAACTGCGAAGAAGGACAAGGGGCTAACCCTTGCGGTCAATGTAACACCTGTAAAGAGATAGAGCAGGGGAACTACGTTGACTTGTTAGAGATTGACGCTGCATCAAGAACCAAAGTTGAGGATACTCGCGAGCTTCTTGATAACGTGCAATACAAACCCACTCGCGGGCGTTACAAAGTGTACCTTATCGATGAGGTACACATGCTTTCAAAACACAGCTTTAATGCGCTGTTAAAAACGCTGGAAGAGCCACCTCCACACGTTAAGTTCTTACTGGCGACCACCGATCCTCAAAAGCTTCCGATAACCATCTTATCCCGTTGCTTGCAGTTTAACTTGAAAGCCATGTCTCGGGAGCAGATTGTTGGACAGCTGCAGCATATTTTAGAGCATGAACAGCTGCCTTTTGAGCCACAAGCGCTAGCGCTTTTGGCAAGAGCCGCCCAGGGCAGTATGCGTGATGCGCTGAGTTTAACTGACCAAGCGATTGCACAGGGTGGAAATCAAGTGTTGGCATCGGTGGTAACCGATATGCTGGGGCTGATGGATAAGAACCAGTTGCTTAAAGTGGTTCATGCTGTGGTAAGTAAAAGTCCTGCTGATGTATTGCAGTTGGTCAATGACATCGCAGAGCAAGCCCCCGATTATGACAACGTACACAGCGAATTGGCTAGCCTGCTGCACCAAATAGCATTAACGCAATGGGTGCCTGAAGCATGTAAGCTAGAAACCACATCGGCTAAAGCGATATTTCAATTAGCGAAAACTATTCCAGCTGAGCAAGTGCAGCTGCTTTATCAAATCGCGCTGCAAGGAAGAAAAGACTTACCGTTTGCTGCGGATGGAAAAAGTGCGTTTGAAATGACATTGATGCGAATGATGTCGTTTGCTCCAAACACCCCCATCGACGACACGGCAAGTGAAATTGAAAACGGGAGGAGTGAGCATAGTTTACCTGTAGATCATGCTTCTTCCAGTGGTGGCCCGGGAAACGTCGGTAAGCAGGAGGAAGCGCCGTTAAGCGAAACTTCTGCAACCAATGTGCAGGAGGAGACGCCTTCACATCTATCGGTTGAATCTACCTCTGAACAGTCGTTAGAAAGTGCGCTATCTACCCCAGACTCACTTGCTACATCAATAATCGAAAAAGAGCAGCAAGAACAATCTACGTCTCCATTTGAATCACAGCAAGAGCAGGAACATGCAGCCGCTGATGAAAGCGAGTTGAGTGGAAGTGATATTCTGTCGGCGCTACCTCATGCAGAGTCAGGTGCAACGACAACTCAAACTACAGCACTTGAGCGTGATGCTTCACATGATGATGAATCCGTAAAGCCAGCTCCAACTTCGTCTATTGAAGAACTACCCGTAGAAAACACCGCGGAACAAGCGGTACAAACAGAAAGCGTTGCTGCAGAGCTTGAACCAACGCCAAGTGAAGTCAGTGCGCCCCATAACGAAGCAGCGCAATATTTCGATGGACCTCCGTTAGATGCGTACATGGACGATATGCCACCTCCGTCAGAAGATGATGGTTCCTTAGGTTTTGAAGGTTTTCAAAGCGCTGAGGGTTTTCATAACGCTGAGGGCTCTTATGACGCTGAAGGCTCTCATAACGCCAAAGGCTCTGATAAAAACAGCGAGTCGTTGGCGCACGAGAACGAACCGTCCTCATTAACCGCTGAAGAGCAGCTTACCTCTACGGCTGATATGTTGGCACTTCGTCAAAAGTTAAAGCAAAGAAAAGCACAAGACGCAGAGTCAAAAAGTACCAGCGCAGCAAATGCTAAGACCGAAAGTGCAAGTGATATTCAAGCGCGCTTTACCAGAAGTAAAGCCGAGGCTTTGAGTACTGCACAAACTGCACATGGAGTTAACAAGGGTAGCGATAATATTGCAGGGCAGGCTAGCGCTGATAACGAAATCAAGAGTGGTGATTTAAACCCCGTTGGGCATGAAGACAGCCGTGAGCTGCAAGACCATAGCCCTGAGCCTCTAAATAGTAGCCCTAAGCCTCTAAATAATAGCCCAGAGCTTAGAGAGAACACCCCGGAGCGTATAGATAGCGGCTCAGAACATAAAGATAATAGTGTTGCGCGCGGTGACACTACTCAACTGGAAAGTACAAATTCAGGCTCGTTTTTAGGTAATACTTACGCGCATTCTTCTGACACTATGCATACTAGCGAGTCAGAAAAGAGTCATTCTAGCTCAAACAACACGAGCGATTTCTCGCTTGATGAATTTGAAGAGGATATGCCTTTTTCAAATGACGAATCTGAGGTGCAATCAAACTCGGAAACACCTGTTGAGGATATGCCACCTTGGGCTACTGATTACGATAATCACCCACCTCAACACGTAGAAGGTGCTGACTATGTTGAAACTCCCTCTGATAGCAGTTCGAATTACGATAGTGCCCCTGAGCAGATGGAAAGTGCGGGAGATCGGTCTTTTGCGCGGGATGCTCTAAATTTTGATACGCCGCTGAGCAGTACCTATGACGGGCAGTTAAAAGCGTACTTAAATGACGGAAGCAAATTAACTCACGCTAGCCAAATTGACGAATGGAGCAATCTAGTTGAGCAAATGCCAGTTGCTGGTCTACTCAAACAATTGGTGCTGCACGCATCATTTTCTCGAGCGGGCAATCAAGTGTCCCTTGAAATTGACCATAGTCAGACGCATTTATTAAATGATAGTGCGAAAAAGCAATTGGTTGATGCAATCCATCATGGGTTGGGTGAAAATGTTGAAGTAAATATCACGTTAGGTGAACCAGCATCTACACCTTTTGCGTTACAACAAGAGATTCATGCCATGCGCCATGCGCATGCACACTCGGTGATTAAAACCGACGATACAATTCAAGCATTGCTATCGACTTTCGATGCGTCAGTGCTAACCGATTCGGTTAAAGCGCGATAGCAGAATTATTAACACCAAAACGAAGCGAGACAAAAATTATGTTTAAAGGTGGAATGGGCAATATCATGAAGCAGGCGCAGCAAATGCAAGAGCGCATGCAAAAAGCACAAGACGACCTAGCCAAAATTGAAGTAACAGGTGAAGCGGGTGCAGGCATGGTTAAAGTAACCATGACGTGCAACCACAACGTGCGTCGTGTAGACATTGATGAGTCATTGATGGACGACGACAAAGATATGGTTGAAGATTTGGTTGCTGCAGCATTTAACGACGCGGTACGTCGAGTTCAAGAAACTAGCAAAGAGAAGATGGGTGATGTAACTGGCGGAATGCCATTACCTCCTGGCTTCAAAATGCCGTTTTAAATAATTATGTAAAGCTAGAAGCGATACAGCTTGCAAGTATTTTGCGAGTGAAATCATAGAAAGTCGCCGGCAACACGCCGGCGATTTTTATTGAAAACTTAAAATGTTGCCGATGGTCAGGCAATTGCGTTGCGCATTACTTTTCTATAAATGCTTGTTCAATTACATAATGCCCCTGACGACGCGAGTTAGCTTTCGAGAAGCCCTTGCCGTCTAGCATAGACATAAGGTCTTGTAGCATGTTGTCGTTGCCACATAGCATGAATCTGTCATTTTCAGTGTCTAATTCAGGCATACCTATATCATCCAGCAACTTTCCGCTTTCAATTAGCTTCGTTATCCGTCCTTCATGAGCGATACCGTTTTTCTCATAACTTTCTCTCGTAACAGTAGGATAGTAAATGAGTTTCTCACGCACTTCGTCACCGAAATAAGGGTTGTTAGGAAGTTGGTGCTCAATTTCGTCTTGATAGGCAAGTTCAGAGCGCCACCGCGTTCCGTGAACTAATATAATTTTTTCAAAGCTTTCATAAATGAAAGGATCTCTGATAATACTCATAAATGGTGCTAGACCTGTACCAGTGCTGAGCAAATAAAGATGTTTTCCGGGTAACAAGAAACCAGGCACGAGCGTACCTGTAGGCCTAACATTAATCATTACCTGGTCACCAGGTTCTATATTTTGAAGGCGAGAAGTAAGCGCACCATCTGGCACCTTAATACTAAAAAATTCCAATTCCTCATCATAATTTGGGCTTGCGATGCTGTAGGCCCTCATCAGTGGCCTACCATCTACTTCAAGACCAATCATAACGAATTGACCACTTTCAAAACGAAAAGATGATTCTCTCGTTGTTTTGAAACTAAACAGAGTGTCATTCCAATGGTGAACTTGGGTTACGGTTGCGTTTATAAGATTTCGCATTCGTTTTCCTACTTACTTAGTCATCAAGCCATGCTGCCATTCTCGCACACTTTACAATATGATAATAGTTATCATTAACGTTTGTGGTGTCGGTATACGCACGTAAAATCTAACGTGCTATCAGTTTTAAATAAGTATTTTTAGCAATAGTTCAACCAGGCCTTTCTTCCGTAACATTAAAACACTGTCACATTCAGTCATTTAGCTTGCGCATAGCAAAGGAACACAAATAATAGAATGTGGCAGTTCGAAATGAGGGAGGACGCTGTGTTAGCAAAAATGTTAAAACGCTTTCAGGCCCAACGTGATTGTGCCGTCGAAAACCCGTCTATCAATAATACCGCTGTATCCCTTTGGAAGGACACAGGCCAAGTCTACTATCTAGAGAACACGCTGAAGCTTACTTATCAGTCCAACGCGGGAAAGATAACAATTGAAAAGCTCTCAATGACGTCTTTACCTCAAGTTCTTGCTGAGCTTCAAGCATTGGATACCGTCTCAACGCTAGCGCGAAAGGAAACTGCTAATCAGGTGGATGCATTTAGTGTTAGTGTGTGTGGTGTAACTTGGCAAACCGCAGACAATGGTC
This sequence comes from Alteromonas sp. G4i35, assembly GCF_054960375.1. Classification (NCBI taxonomy): domain Bacteria; kingdom Pseudomonadati; phylum Pseudomonadota; class Gammaproteobacteria; order Alteromonadales; family Alteromonadaceae; genus Alteromonas; species Alteromonas sp. G4i35. The sequence continues at coordinate 9,753 of NZ_JBHNZD010000044.1, forward strand.
AGAGCATCCGTATTAAAGCGCTTCCAGAAGCTGCTACTCTGCGCAGCCCTACTGCCTGCTTCACAAAGTCTCAAGCAATTTTCAAACACGCCTTTATGCTTGAACATGATGACTTACTCACACCTGCATCATTGAGTAAGCCCGGGATCTTTACATACAATCGGATATCGTTAAATGATTTCATTAGTCAGTTAGCGCTGGCTAACGAAAAGTTAGCAAATGGGCAAAAAGCTACAGTGAGCGTTGGTCATCAAAATTTTGAAACTGCATTTACTGACCATGAGCAGTCAATCATTGAAAAATTCATAAAGCACGATGAAACCGTATTCAATAAAGATGGACGTCAACGTCTACTTACTGATAAAGGTTAGGCTTGTTTTCAGCATGATACGTTGATAATTATGGGCTGATACACAGCTTACAAATATTGAGCGCATGCCCAACTCATCGACATTAACAGTAAAATCTCATTTAACCGTTGTTCCGTAGAAAAAGTGTCCCAAATAGTTGAATGATCGTTGTATCATTGCGTTTTTTATCTTTCAGAAAACTCAACGTGTTCAGTTAACCGCTAATCGCGAAAGTTAACTCGTTAAAATAGAGGTTTTAGTAGTGCTAAGGAAAGGCTTAGTTATCACCACGGTTATTTTACTACCCATCGCAACCGTGTTGTTTTTTATGAGTATTCACGACCTGTTTAAAATGAAAACAGTAACGGTCGACCCGAAGCTTAAGGAAATTTCAGGTATAGAATACGATAAATACAAAAGGCTTTGGGCCATTAACGACAGTGGCGATGGACCTATCCTTTATATGCTCAATAAAGATGGAACTATTGAGAGGGAAGTTACAGTTACAAATGCCAAAAACGTTGACTGGGAAGATATGACACAAAACAGTTTCGGTCATTTCTTTTTAGGAGACTTCGGTAACAATGACAACAAGCGACGCTGGTTAACGATTTATAAAATTGAAAACCCCATTGACATAAAAACCGATACCACAGAAGCAGAAATCATTAAGTTTACTTACCCGGAAATGGGAAAAGGAAAAGTAAAACCGAAAGACAAGAACTACGATTTGGAAGCGTTCGTAGAGTACAAGCGTAACCTATACCTGTTTACAAAAAATAGAACAAAACCCTTCGATGGCATCACCAAGTTGTATAAGGTGGGGGACCATGCCGCTAACTTTGACGCACAGCTCATCGGCGAATTTAAAACCTGTACAACCCTTGAAAAGTTATGCTGGATCACATCGGCTGCAATAAGCCCTGATAGGACTAAACTGGTGCTGTTAGATTCAACAAGCCTGTGGTTATTTGAAAACTTTGAAGGCGATAACTTCTTCAGTGGCGATGTGTCGCGTATTGATTTAGGCGTAGTCACACAAAAAGAGGCAGTGACGTTTTATGACGACAACACGCTGGTTTTCACCGATGAAGAGTACAAGGGGTTATTTGGGGGCAACATTTATGAAGTTAAGCTCGACCAAGCAAAGCGGAACGTGATTAAATACCGCGAAAGCTCGAATCAAAAAGAAAAAGCACCAAAGCAGTAAATACTATGAAGTTCAGTCCGCTACTCTCAGAATTAATTCAGGCACTAACGTGTCTTCCCGGCGTTGGCAACAAGAGCGCTCAGCGTATGGCATTCCACCTATTAGAGCGTAATCGCACTGGAGCAATTGATTTAAGCAACGTATTACACAACGCCATGGAGCATATTCATCATTGTAAGCGCTGCAGAACATTTACTGAAGACGAGCTATGTGACATTTGTCGTCACCCTGAAAGAGAAGCAAGTGGCTTGTTATGTATTGTTGAAAGCCCACAAGACGTACTAGCAATCGAACAAACCTTAAGTTACAAGGGGCAGTATTTTGTGCTTATGGGTCATTTGTCTCCTATTGACGGCGTTGGGCCAGAAGAAATTGGTCTTACTGAGCTTGAGGCTCGTCTTGCCGCAGGTGGGATAAATGAAGTTATCCTCGCCACAAACCCGACTGTAGAGGGGGAGGCCACGGCACATTATATCGCTCAACTTTGTGCAAGCCATAACGTTGATGCGTCTCGAATTGCCCACGGCGTGCCGGTTGGGGGAGAGCTCGAGTATATTGATGGTAATACTCTCACCCACGCATTTTCGGGTCGCCGCAAACTATAGTACTGTAAATTGGGGTATACCCATTCTTAGTAATTAAAACACTCAACGTGGGTCCGCATCTGGCGGGCCTACGTCACGTTCTCTCTTATCGCTCGCCCACAATATACTCAACATCAAACTTTATTGAAGATAAATCTCCTTATAAAAAATAAATTTTCGTTCTAAACGTTGAAAAGTGCGTTGAGCGACCTTACCTGTTTAACATCAAACGTGATCCATTCAACGAGGAGATATTGGATTATGGCTGAAGCAGCCCACAAAGAAACCCACGGTTTTCAAACAGAAGTAAAACAGCTTCTTCATCTGATGATTCACTCTTTGTATTCAAACAAAGAAATTTTTCTACGTGAGTTAGTGTCAAACGCGGCAGATGCTGCGGATAAGTTACGCTTTCGTGCGCTAGAAAATGACAGCCTTTACGAAAACGATGGCGAGTTAAACGTAAAGCTTAGCGTCGATAAAGAAGCAAATACCGTCACCATTACCGATAACGGTATTGGTATGACTCGCGATGAAGTCATTGCGAACTTGGGTACAATTGCTAAGTCAGGCACTAAAGACTTCTTTAGCAAACTTTCTGGCGATAGCGCTAAAGACTCACAACTCATTGGCCAGTTCGGTGTTGGCTTTTACTCTGCGTTCATCGTAGCTGACAAAGTAACGGTGCGAACTCGTGCTGCTGGTGCAGATGCATCGCAAGGTGTTGAGTGGATTTCAGACGGTGAAGGTGAATTCACTATTGCTGAAATCAACAAGCCTACACGTGGCACCGAGATTACGCTTCACCTACGCGAAGACGAAAAAGAATTTGCTGATGCATGGCGTTTACGCTCTATCGTAAGTAAGTATTCTGATCACATCAGTATTCCTGTGCAGATGTGGAAAGATGAAGTGCCTGAAAGTGAAGGCCCTGATGGCGAAAAAATTGAAGGCCAGCCTGGTGAATGGGAAGTTGTAAACAAAGCCACCGCTCTTTGGACTCGCGAAAAGTCTGAGATTTCTGATGACGAGTATAACGAATTCTACAAGCATATCTCTCATGACTTTGCTGATCCGCTTGCATGGGCGCATAACAAAGTAGAGGGTAAAACAGAATATACAAGTTTATTGTATATCCCTTCTAAAGCGCCGTTTGATATGTGGAATCGCGACCAAAGTCATGGTCTTAAGCTTTACGTTCAACGCGTTTTCATTATGGACGACGCCGAACAGTTCATGCCTACTTATCTACGTTTTGTTAAAGGTTTGCTAGACAGCAATGATCTTCCGCTTAACGTGTCTCGTGAAATTCTACAGGACAATAAGATAACGCAAGCGCTACGCCAAGGTTGTACTAAGCGCGTATTGCAGATGCTTGAAAAAATGGCGAAGAACGACAATGAAAAATATCAGTCGTTCTGGAATGAATTCGGCAACGTGTTAAAAGAAGGGCCGGCTGAAGATTTCAGTAACCGCGAGAAAATTGCTGGCTTGCTACGCTTCTCTTCTACACACGGTGAGTCTGATGCACAAACCGTATCATTAGCTGACTATATTGAGCGAATGAAAGAAGGCCAGGATAAGATTTACTATGTGACAGCAGATAGCTTGCAAGCTGCCAAGTCTAGTCCTCACCTTGAGATTTTCCGCAAGAAAGGAATTGAAGTGCTATTGATGGGCGAGCGCATTGACGAATGGTTAATGTCTCACCTTACTGAGTTTAACGAGAAGCAGTTTGTCTCAATTGCGAAAGGAAACTTAGATTTAGGCGACTTAGAAGACGAAGAGTCTAAGAAGGCGCAAGAAGAAGCAGAAAAGCAAGTTGAAGGTGTTCTTGAACGAGCTAAAACTGCACTTGGCGATAAGGTTGTAGACGTTAAATTTACCCATCGCTTAACAGATTCACCTGCGGTCATCGTAGCAGATGACAATGGCATGACTACGCAAATGATGAAGCTTATGCAGGCAGCAGGGCAGACCGTGCCAGACGTGAAGTATCACTTTGAACTTAACCCTGAGCATAGCTTGGTGAAGCTGCTGGCGGATACCCAAGATGAAGAGCTGTTTAATCAGTGGGTAGGCGTATTGTTTGATCAAGCTGCACTGTCAGAACAGGGGAGCTTGAAAGACCCATCTAGTTTTGTACAGAACTTGAACACACTTCTAATGAAGTTAGCTAAATAAAGCAATAAACCATTAGGTTTACATTTAAAAACGGGCGTAATGCCCGTTTTTTTATTTCTACGACTAACAAAAGTAAGTTTAGCCATTTTATTGTGCTATATTTTGGCGGTCTAAAATTTCAAGTTAATCATATTAAGAGTTAGCTTATTCATCTTAAATAAGATGAGTTACTGAATGGGTGTAGGCGCAAATTTACAAAAGTGCCTATAAGCTGAACATATATTCGCCATTAGTCTTAAGATTAACTTTACGGTACTGCTTACACTTGTCACCCCAGTGTTGAATGTGTAAAGTGCCCGAAGTAAAAAGTTTAAAAATCATAAGCGGAGAACGCACTCATGCGAATCATTCTTCTCGGCGCTCCTGGCGCGGGTAAGGGCACACAAGCTCAGTTTTTAATGGGCAAATATGGCATTCCACAAATTTCAACGGGCGACATGCTTCGTGCTGCAATTAAAGCAGGTACAGAGCTAGGCCTTGAAGCAAAGCGTGTAATGGATGAAGGCAAACTAGTATCTGATGAGATTATCATTGGCCTAGTAAAAGAGCGTATTGCACAAGATGACTGTAAAGACGGTTTCTTGTTAGACGGTTTCCCTCGCACTATTCCTCAGGCTGACGCAATGAAAGAAGCAGGTGTCACTGTTGATCATTGCATCGAGTTTGACGTTCCTGATGATGTAATCGTAGAACGTATGGGTGGTCGTCGTGTACACCCTGCATCAGGTCGCGTTTACCACGTTGTTTACAACCCACCAAAGGTGGAAGGTAAAGACAATGAAACAGGCGATGACCTTATCGTTCGTGATGACGATAAAGAAGAAACAGTGCGCAAGCGTCTTGCGATTTACCATGAGCAAACAAAGCCGCTTGTGAACTACTACAGCGCTGAAGCGGAAGCTGGAAACTGTGAGTACCACAAGCTTGACGGTACGCGCCCAGTTGAAGAAGTGAGTGCTGAACTTGCTGAACGTTTAGGTTAATTGCCAACAACGTCAACAAAAGGTCGCTTAGGCGGCCTTTTTTGTTGCTTGTAACTTATTAGCGGATAACGTTTAATGACAACCATGAATGTTGAATTAAGCGCTGATTAATACAACGCGATATAACTAGAACATGTGGAGTAGACCATGGTTTTGCCAATCACGGCGTTTTACGCCAGCTTACTGGGTATTTGCTACCTGTATTTGTCGTTTTTAGTCATTGGCGCCAGACGTCGCCATCAAGTGGGAATTGGCGATGGTGGCCATGAAGATCTAAGTCGTTTGACTAGAGCGCACGGCAACTTTAGCGAGTACGTACCCATCACCCTTATTATGATAGCGTGTTTTGAAGCTAATACTGGCCAAGTGTGGGCTGTTCACGCATTGGGGAGCGCACTGTTATTTGGCCGTGTATTACATGCCTATGGCTTAGGTCGTCACTCAGGCGTTAGCTGGCAGCGCTTCGCGGGTATGATCCTGACTTTCCTTGCTATGCTGTGTGCAGCAATAGGTAATTTGGTGCTCATTCATTTCGGACTGTAAGCGTTGCAAAAGAAGTAAATACATATATAAAAAATGCCAGCTTAGCTGGCA
>NZ_JBHNZD010000045.1:0-14744 GCF_054960375.1 Alteromonas sp. G4i35
AAAGCCTGTCTGAGTCAGGTTTCGTTCAGCTTCACTCATTAATATAGCCTGTGAACATGCACGAATGAGTTTGGAGAAGCATTATGAAACGTATTACCCTGAGTATTATCACCGGCGTTTGCTTAATGATTGCGGGGCAAGCAAGCGCCCATTCAGGTCATCATTCTCACTCGAATAGAGGGGCGAATGAAAGGGTCACTATTATTACGCAACCTGCTCGTCCGATCATTGACGTAGCCATAAGCGTTCCTGAAATTGGCCTGTACGTTAACGTCTTGCCAGGTGCGCATAGGGTAGAGGTTATCGACAATCATCGTTATTACGTTGCTAATAATCATTACTATCGCAAGCATGGGAATCGCTATGTGGTTGTCGATTCACCCTACAAAAAGGTGAAAAAAGTGAAACACCACAAGCGCAGTCACGCTAGATATCACGACAACGCAAAAGTGATCGTGGTAAGAGAAGGCCGCTAAGTTCAGGTTGATAAGCTGGAAGAGATAGGAATAGTGGGGCGTTAAGAGGCTGATGGTTTTTGCTACTAAGCAAAAACCATCAAGTATTCACTAGGCTTCTTTTTTGAGGTCTCGACCAAGCAGAGCTAAGGCCGCCTCTTTAGGGGATTTTCCGTGATAAAGCACAGCATAAATTTGTTCACAAATAGGCATTTCTACGCCTACTTTCTTAGATAAAATGTGCACTTCTTCAGTGTTGCGATATCCCTCAACCACTTGTCCGATTTCGTCAATAGCAACATCGACACTCTTGCCTTGACCCAAAGCCAGCCCAAAGCGACGATTGCGCGATTGATTGTCTGTGCAAGTCAAAACTAAATCGCCAAGACCCGCCATACCCATAAAGGTTTCTGGATTTGCACCCAGCTTCACGCCCAAACGGGTAAGCTCTGCTAAACCTCGGGTGATTAGCGCCGTTCGCGCGTTTGCACCAAAGCCAAGGCCATCGGCTAAGCCCGCGCCTATAGCGATAACGTTTTTAACCGCACCACCAAGCTGAACGCCAGTAAAGTCTGAGTTTTTGTATACTCTGAACGATTTTGCGCAATGCAGCTTTGCTGCAAATTCGTCACTCAGCGTATCGTCAGTGGAAGACAGCGAAATTGCAGTAGGTAAGCCTGCTACCATTTCTTTAGCAAAAGTAGGGCCTGATAACACGGCTAGGGGATAGTCGGTACCCAGTATTTCCTCTGCCACATCGCGAAGCAGACGGCCCGTTTTTGGCTCAAGTCCTTTGGTCGCCCAAATAATGCGTTGATGCGGTTTAAGCAATGGCTTTAAGCTTTGAAGCATAGCCGCAAATGCATGGCTAGGTACAACCACTAAAATATCTTGGCTGGCGGCTACCACTTCTTCTAAGTTGGCATTAACCACTAGGGCATCTGGAAATGTCGCGCCTGGAAGATAACGAGCATTCTCTCGGTTCGCTTCCATTTCGGCAATGTGCTTTTCATCACGGCCCCAAAGCAGTGTGGGGTTGCCATTTCTGGCAAGACAAAAAGCAAGGGCGGTGCCGTAAGACCCCGCCCCTAATACTGAAACAGACTCTGAAACCGAATGCGACTTCATGTCCACGCCTTTCATGTTCACCTAATTAGGCGTCCATCTTTGGCGCTTCGCCCTGCGCTTGCTGTGCACGTTTTTGCACGTAAGCGGCAAAGATAGCGTCGAAGTTTACAGGCGCTAGGTTAAGTGGAGGGAATGTTCCACGGTTAACCAAGTTAGAAATGGTTTCACGCGCATATGGGAAAAGCATGTTCGGGCAGAACGAGCCCAGCGTGTGCGCTTTGTTTTGGTCTGGCATTTCGCCAATAGCGAAGATACCTGCTTGTTGCACTTCACAAAGGAATGCAGTTTCTTCACCAAGCGTTGCCGTAACGGTAACTGAAAGTACAACTTCAAATACATTTTCTTCTAGCTTGTTAGTGCTAGTGTCGATGTCTAGTTTAATTTCAGGCTTCCACTCTTTAGTGAAAATAGCTGGCGCGTTTGGAGACTCAAAAGAAATGTCTTTTGTGTAGATACGCTGAATATTGAACTGAGCACTCTGTTGCGCTTGTGCGCCCGCTGCTTCGCCGTTATTTGTCTGATTTTCGTCAGCCATGGTATTTCCTATTTAATTGTCGTTTTAATTTAATGTAGTGCGTTGCTGTATGCGCTGACGCTTTACGCCAAACCCAACATTGGATTTAGTTTGCTTTGTGCTTCCAAAGCCATCATATCGTCACAGCCACCAACGTGCTGATCGTCAATGAAAATTTGCGGAACAGTCCAGCCGCCGTTTGCGCGTTCAATCATCTCGTCGCGCAGTTCAGGCTTAACATCTATTGGGTATTCAATAAATTCTACACCTTTTTGCGTTAGCAATGCTTTTGCACGGTGGCAGTAAGGGCAGTGGCCCTTGGTGTAAAGTTCTACTTTGCTCATAAAGGTTACCTGTTATTTAGAAACGGGAAGGCTGGCACTTTGCCACGCGTTCATTCCGCCTTTTAATACACTCACATTCGCGAAGCCATCTTTAAGCATCGCATTTGCTGTACCACGAGCCTGATTACCCATAGCGCATACTACGATAATGGGTTTGTCTTTACTGTTTTCAAGTTTCTTGAAGTTTTTCTCACGCAACTCTTCAGGTTTAATTTGTCTGGCACCCAAAATATGGCCAGCTTTAAACTCTTTCGCAGGGCGTGTATCTAGCACTATCGCATCGTCTTTATTCATCAAAACCGTTGCTTCGTGCGTGCTCAATTCTTTTACTGAAGATGTCCATGCACTGATATAGCTAAATATCAACATGGCAATCAGCGCAACCCAAATACCAGCAAGAATAAAGTTGTTGCTAGCAAATTCAATTAGTTGATCCATTACCTCTAACCCTGTCTACAGACCATGAAAAGAGTGCAAAGTATATAGAAAAATGGGCGAGAAACCAGCTTACCTTTCAGTATGATTGATGTCAGTCACAGCGGGTTTACGCCAAATACTTTAGATGATTGATATTACGAACAAATTGCACTGGGCATATGGAGGAGCGTCAGATACACTGGAAAACGTTGTTAGCAGCAACGATGAAACACATTAAGTCATCAATGAAAAAGTTAAGGTTCTAGGCGCACGTATGTCAGTACGATTATTTCTTTCAATCATTGGGTGCATAGTTGCCCTTGCAATTATGCCGATTGGAAGTGGTGCTATTGCACAAGAAGGCGGTGCGAATAGTCAAAAAGAAAAATTAGCTGAGTTACAGGCCGAACTGCGCGCTCGACAGCAAGTATTAGAGAACAATAGAGCCAGTGCACAGGAATTAGAAAATGTGCTGAAGGCCTCTGAACTCGAAATCGCTAAAGTGGCGAAAGCACTATCCAGCACCCGACAGTCACTTAAAAATATTGAGCAAGAACAAGCGAAGCTCGAAGAAGAACAAGAAGGGCTTAAAACGGCTATCCGTAAACAGCAGTCACTTTTATCGAGCCAGCTTAAAAGTGCATTTATGGCGGGGCATTACGACTACGCAAAAATGCTGTTTTATCAAGATGACGCGCGAACCTTCGAGCGTGTCATTACCTATTATCAATACGTGGCTAAAGCGCGCCAAAAAGAGATTGAGAGCTTTAGGGGAAATGTTGCTAGGCTTGAAGAAGTTAACGCAGAGCTTCGCGAAAAAGCCTTGTCACTTGCCGCTTTGAAAGATGAGCAAGAAGGTCAGCGAGCAGTACTTATAACCCGTCAGGATGATAGAAAAGCAACGCTTAAGAAAATAAACAAAACCATAGCCTCTGAAAACCAGCGTATTGCGTCGCTACAAGCTGATGAAAAAGCGCTGAAAGACGCTATTGAAGCGGCCCGGATTGCCGCAGAACGGGCTGCCCGTGAAGCCGAAGTGAGTATGGATGGACTTGCCAAATTAAAAGGTAAGCTGGCAGCGCCTGTAAAAGGCAGAATACGAAACTTATTTGGTAGTCGCCGCCAAGGGCAAGTGTCTTGGAAAGGCATTGTGATAGATGGTGCCGAGGGCGACCCTGTAAACAGCATTGCGCCTGGAAAAGTGTTGTACGCCGATTGGCTGCGCGGATTTGGTCTGGTCGCTATTGTCGATCATGGCGAAGGGTATATGAGTGTTTACGGTCACAACCAAGCGTTACTCAAGCAAGCTGGCGATGATGTCAGGCAAGGTGAACGCATAGCACTTGTGGGCCGAAGTGGTGGTCAGGAATATCCTAACCTTTACTTTGAAATTCGTCATAAAGGCAAGGCGCTAAATCCAAGCTCTTGGCTAGACTAGGCAAGTTAATTTTAGATTTTCAGAAACTAAGTTGAAACTGAATCAGTTGTTGGTATTCTAGAAAAAACACAGCATTGTGTAGTGTGCGCTTAATAATAATGATGAAAAACGGATGTGACTTAGATGCTTTTGCGTCTGCTAATGCCTTGTATAATCTTTGTTTTATGCGGGCTAACTAGCCTTCAAGTAAAAGCAAAGTCAGACATAATTATAATATTAGATGACCTGGGATACAGGCCGTCCGATGTCGCTGCTTTTTCTCTCCCTAAAGAAATTACCTTTTCTATACTTCCGCAAACGCCGCTGGCTTCAGAAATTGCGCTCCGCGCTGAGCAAGAAGGCAGGGCCGTTATGCTGCACATGCCTATGCAGGCGCAAAGTGGAAAGAACATGGGGCCCCTTGGATTAACCACTGACATGTTTGCAGGTGCCATTACTTACAATTTGCGCAAGGCAATGAAGAGCGTGCCGAACGCGGTTGGTGTGAATAATCATATGGGAAGTGCGTTCACGGGGCAGCAAAAAGGAATGGAAGCGCTCTTAAAAGAGGTGAAGCGGCAAGGCTTATTTTTTGTGGATAGCCGAACCACGGTACTCACAAAAGGTGAAGAAATTGCGCAACGGTTAGGTGTGCCTAGCGCAAGCAGACAGGTGTTTCTGGACCATAAGCTTGAGCCTGCATTCTTACTTAAGCAGTTCAACCACATGAAACGTATTGCTAAAAAGAATGGTCACGTTGTGGTGATTGGTCATCCCCACCCAGAAACCGTCGATTTCTTGAAAACTCATATACCCTCACTTGAAAAAGAAGGTTTAACCCTTACCTCAGTAACCGACTATTTTTCACATGCGCCGAAAGTGGCAAAGCAGTTTGGCAAAGAGCGCAATCAAACGGCTTCGCTTAATAACGCCGATGTGAAGGATAGCAAGGTAAGCATGACCGAAGAAAATGCCTTACACAGCAGTGGGCTAATGCACAGCTCCGCAGAAAAAGGCGTTGCTGAGCGCTTAGGCACAGCGCCAAACGAATAGCTTTTTTGCCCCATTTTATACGTAGTTAGTTCATTTTCATCTCGTTAAGATCAAAATTTAATGTGGGAACGTTTCTCATTTCTGTGAGTCTGTTATAATATAACGTCTCTGGCGAATAGTTCGCGAACTCATTTTTTCACGGTGGTAATTAGGGTAATGACTCCAATTGACGAGAATCCAACAAAACTAGACAAACTTGGCATCTGGGTGTCGAGCTTGTGTGCGTTGCATTGCCTCGCGCTACCTGTTTTGGTGCCTCTGCTGCCGCTGATCGGTTCTAGCTTTTTTGCACAAGTGTGGTTTGAGAGAACGATATTAACCTTTTCGTTAATTGTAGGTGCAGTCGCCTTGGTTAGCGGTGCAATTCGCTATCATGGCAAATACTACCCGCTGGCACTGCTGTTTACGGGTGGCGCTATCTATTGGCACAAAGATATTTTTGGGCATCACTACGAACCCTTTACCATCGCGATAGGTGCAGCGCTAATTGTGGCCGGCCACTGGGTGAATATGCGATTGTGTAGACAATGTAAGTGCTGCAAGAATACGGTGTTTTCAGACCACCTTTCAACTGAATTTAAGTAGTCAACTAAGCTGCATTTCAAGAAAAGCATTCCAAAAAAAACGAGCCAATGGCTCGTTTTTTTTATAGTGTGAGTCTGTATCAGATACGCGCTCTACAGACTTTTCGCACTGAAAAAGTAGGGTTTAATGCGACAACACATTAAGCGCTACATCGGGCACGTTAGTGAATATGCCCGTCACTCCCCACTCGTTAAGCATAAGCATGTCTCTTGGCTCATCTACGGTATAAACGAATACGTCAAAACCGTCTTGCTGCGCCGTTTGCACAAACTGCTTATCAACGGCGTCTAATGCAATGTTTACGGAATAAGCGTTCAGAGCCCGGGCGCTTGCCGTACAGTCAAGCTCGTAGCTTGCAGATAAGGCGCCGATCTTCACTTCGGGCCACTTAAGCGCAATAGCTTGAAGCCAGTGATGGTTAAATGAAGAGATAAGTAGCTTATCAGCATTAATGCCGCTTTGCTGTACCGCCGCTTTAACGTCTTTAACCCATCTGTCTACGTCGCGTAAGTGTTTTATCTCAATATTGCACCACTTGTCTTTTGGAACACAATTCAGTGTTTCGGTCAGGGTCGGTATGCGCTCTCCATCCCCAATGTCCATTTCTGTAAGGGATTGCCACGGTACGTCAAGTAAATAGCCGGATTCCCGTGCTCTGCGCGTAAGTGTTCTATCGTGAAAAACAATAATGCCGCTTTCGTGCTGATAGGTATCAAACTCAATGCCATCGGCACGTTGTTCGAAAGCCAGTTTAAATGCCTTTACTGTGTTTTCTGGGGCGGCTTTACTGGCACCTCGGTGAGCAAAAATGAGCATAGACATTTCTTCCTTAAAGATCACAACACGGCTTAATCATCTTTTGCATTATGCAACTTATGCGTGTTGAGCGTTTCATAAACTGATGCTGACGTAATAAGAATTCCACCTAACAACGCACTTAAACCAGGTTTTTCGTTAAGCAGAATAATAGCAAGGAAAACGCCATAAAGAGGCTGCATGCAGGCTATGAGCGAAAACGTTTTTGCCCTGAGGTGACGTAGGCTCGCAGCAATAAGTGCATGAGGAAGCGCAGTAAATACGGTGCCTAAAAGCAATAGCATTAGCCAAGAACTGGTAGACGCTGAGGTTATTGCTGCACTGCCTACCGGCAACATTAGAATGCTGATAACCAAGGTCTGCCACGCCATTGCCTGCGCACCGCTGTAGTGCTTAAAGTGCTTACGATGAATAAGGTTTCTAAACGAATACAAGATGGCGGAAGCAATACCGATGAGAACACCAAGGGTAATGTCATTTTCCAGTGATGTCTCTGGCACTATTAAATAAACGCCAACGACCACTGTAACGGTAGATACGATATCCTGCCAGACCAGCCTTACCCGCTCAAAGAAAGGCTCGATAAGTACCGTGATTACAGGAAAGGTAAAAAGGGCAATCATGCCAACAGACACCCCAGCATATTGCATGGCGGCAAAATAGGTGACCCAGTGCAATGCCATAAGCACGCCTAAACCGAGGGCAACGCCGTAGTCTTTTTTTGAATTCAGCTTTATTTTGTTCTCCGCCAATTTCAAAAAGGCAAACAACGCTATGCAGGCAAATACTGAACGAACAAGAGTGATATCACTGGCGCTAAGTGGTACAAGCCGAGAGAAAAGGGCTGTACCACCAAGTAAAATTACCGTGAAATGAAGTGAGATCAGGCTTTTTTTAACAGCATCCATAAATTAGCTGTCAGCGCCCTCTGACGAAGCCTCGTTCTTTTCGTCACTGGCTGTTTCATCGCTAACGTGCGTATCTTTAGCTGTAGCTTGTGCGGTTGATTTAAGCGCCATAGGCTCACCAAGGCGTGTAACCATACCAGGGGCGAGGTCTTCAAAATCAATCATGTCTTTTTCGAAACACACCACAATGGTCGAACCTAGCTTGAAGCGGCCTAGCTCGGCACCTTTTTCAAGGAAAACTGCTGCTTCACTGTCTTTTTCATATGACCAGTGCTGAACATTTTTACCCGCAGGTGGCGTAACCGTGCCAGCCCAAACTGTCTCAATACTTGCCACTATGGTAGCGCCCACAAGCACCATCGCCATTTTGCCTACAGGCGTGTCGAACAGCGCCACAACGCGCTCATTACGTGCAAACAGACCTGGAATATTTTGTGCTGTAAGAGGATTTACCGAAAAAAGTTCGCCCGGCACATACAGCATATCAGTAAGCGTGCCCTCAACAGGCATGTGAATTCTGTGATAATCACGAGGGGCAAGGTAAATGGTAGCAAACTTACCATTTTTAAATGGCGCAGCTACATCAGGCTTGCCACCTAATAATGTAGTTAGGCTAAAGTCATGGCCTTTCGCCTGAAAAATACTGTCGCTATGGATATCGCCAAACTGACTTACCGTACCGTCAACAGCATGGATAAGTACGTCATCGTTTTCGTCAATGGTGCGGGCTTCAGGTTTAAGCGGGCGGGTGAAGAACTTATTAAAGCTTCTATAATGCTCTGGTTCCTCATGCAGCGCTTCTGACATATCAACATTGTATTGCTTAATAAACGCCTTGATGAAAAATGTCGTAACGCTACCCATTTCTGCTTCTGCAAGTTTGCCTACAAGGCGTGAAAGCAGGTGCTTTGGTGTAACGTATTGTAAATTAACTTTAAGCCAATCTAACACAAAATATCTCCGTTTCTTTTATGCAAGCAATAACGCATTGCATAGATAGCGTTATTGTATAGTAAGTCGTGGTATTAAGAGCAACTTTAGGGTTATGAGTGCTTACACAAAAGCATAAGCACGTGGTTCACACCAAAAGAATAAATCGCCGAGTTAGTGACGGCTATTACGCGTAAGTAGTGCGTGTACTTCTTCGGTCGCTCCAACGAGTTTAGCGCTCCAGTGAGGTTGAAACCTAGTGGCAGTTGTTATGCCCCGGGAGGCTGGCTGTGACTAGGGCGCTGCTCTTCCATGGTGGTTAATATTCTATGGTAGCTGTCGAAGCGTTCTGCGCTAATTTTTCCTTCTTCTACAGCTTCTCTTAGTAAGCATCCCGGATCATTTAAGTGCTTGCAGTCTCTGAATTTGCAGCCGCCCAAATAATCTCTGAACTCAATAAAGCCCCATGTAATACGTTCGGTAGGAATGTGCCACAAGCCAAATTCACGTACTCCTGGGGAATCAATCAAATCACCGCCGGCTGGCAAGTGAAGCAATTTGGCCGCCGTCGTTGTATGTTGACCTAGTCCCGAGTTATCTGAAATATCGCCGGTTAATTCATCGGCGTCTGGCAGAACTTGGTTTATAAGGCTCGATTTGCCAACGCCGGACTGACCTACGAAAACGCTGATGTTATCGTTAAGGTATTCATTGAGTTTGCTAATGCCTTCACCGGTTTTGCAACTGGTGAAAAGCACTTCGTAGCCTAAGTTTTCGTACGTCTTAAGTTGCTCTGTAACGGTTGTGCGTTCCTCTTCACTGAGCAATTCTACTTTATTAAGGACAATCAGCGGCGTAATACCAATGTCTTCACAGGCAACGAGGTAACGGTCGATAATATTTAGCGAAAGGGTAGGTAATATAGCGCTAACCACAATAATGCGGTCAATATTCGCGGCGATGGGCTTAATACCGTCGTAATAATCTGGGCGAGTCAGGACAGAGTGCCTGTCTTTTACAATTTCAATAACCCCACTTACACCTGACTCAGCGTCATCCCCTTTACTGAAAAACACCTTGTCACCACACACTACAGAGTCTACCGTGCGGCGAATGTGGCAGCGAGATACTGCGCCGTTTGCGTCTTCAACGTCGGCGTGTTTACCAAAGCGACCAATCACAGTACCGCTTTCTAGCGTGCTTTCATCAAGGTTCGCCGCGCCCTTTGACGCGTGCTTTTCACGCAAGCGCTTGCTTCTATTTGCTGCAACTTGTCGTTTCTGTCGTTGTGTAAGTTTTGGTTTTTTCGCCACGATTCTTTTCTAGTTTCACGTATACTATGTCAATAATACCGTTTGTAGGGCATGGTTGCCATGTCTGTAGCGCAAAGAGGAACGTAATGAGTAAACACGACAGTAACCTTGTTTGGATAGACATGGAAATGACAGGGTTAGATCCTGAAACCTGTGTAGTAATGGAAATCGCGACCATTGTTACCGACGCACAGCTGAATATTTTGGCGGAAGGCCCTGTAATAGCAGTACATCAAAGTGATGACGTGTTAAACAATATGGACGAGTGGTGTACACGAGTTCACGGTGAAAGTGGATTAACTGCACGTTGCCGAGAAAGTAAAATAAGCGTTGAAGAAGCGTCAGCGCAAACTATTGCCTTTTTAGAGCAATGGGTAGATGCAGGCAAGTCACCGCTATGTGGAAACACCATAGGGCAGGACAGACGCTTCATGGTTAAGTACATGCCCGAGCTTGAAGATTACTTTCACTATAGAAATATTGACGTAAGTACAATAAAAGAACTAACGCGCCGCTGGAAGCCTGAAATTTTAGACGGTTTCGAAAAGAAAGGCGTACACCTAGCGCTTGATGATATTCGCGAGTCTATTGAAGAAATGCGCTATTATCGTGAGAAAGTGTTTACGATTTAAGCATTCAAACATTGAGGTGCAAAAAAAGTAGAATTAAAGGTTGCGTTACCCCAAAATTTTTGTAAAATGCGCACCACTTCAAACGAAGTACCTCTTTTGTTGCGGGAATAGCTCAGTTGGTAGAGCACGACCTTGCCAAGGTCGGGGTCGCGAGTTCGAATCTCGTTTCCCGCTCCAAATTCACTTACCATCGGTAAGTATCTATAAGATGCACAGCATCGACTCTATGCGGGAATAGCTCAGTTGGTAGAGCACGACCTTGCCAAGGTCGGGGTCGCGAGTTCGAATCTCGTTTCCCGCTCCAAATTTTTCAGACACCTCAAAAATAAAAACTTATCTTGCTTTTAAGTGCGACCCCTTGATGGGCCCGCGACCGAGTGTCGGCCAGATACCAATCTCGTTTCCCGCTCCAAATTTTCAAACATCACGAAAATCTAAACATTAGCAGATGTATTGATGCGCCCCTTTATGCGCCCGCGACCGAGTGTCGGCCATCGCTTCACAAAGCATTCAAATTAGTTTTTGCTACAAACCATAACCTCTTATGTTACTGAAAAGCACCGTGCATACTTGCTCAAGAATCGGCAAGTCGTCAGCTCTGAAAAACGGTTTAAGACCTACTTATTTAAATATACAAGGTGACCTAATTAACTGCGTAATCTTAAATTTATACGAAAGTATAAATTTGCTTGCGCTTATTGCTTCAGCGCCGATTCTGTCTGTCTTTACGCACCGTTGTGAATCCTTATTCATGACTCTTTGCACCTTCCTAGTGCGGTGCCGCCTTGATTTCAATCTAGTTCTCAATAAATCTACATTTTACGAGCTCTTTTGCACATTAAATGTGCATTCGAAAGCCGTTAGTTAAGTCTTTTTGAATATTAAATAGATTTTAGTGGGTAAATATGCATAATGCGCCGTTTTTTAGCGGTAGTTTCACTGTTTACTTGCTTTTTGATAGGCACACCATTTGCAAAATGCATTATGTAAAACGCAAATTGAAAACATATAAAAATAACCATCGCTTTTAGACTCCTCAAAAGTGCCGTAAAGAGCACTCTGGAACGAAAAAGTAATACTTGGAGAAACACACATGGCTTTTGGTTCATCAAAGCAAAACAATATTTCTGCACTAGCAATTGCAGTAGCATCTGCACTTACTGTTAGTGCATCTGCGGTTCAGGCTCAGGAAGAAGCCGCTGTTGAAGAGAAGGATGTCGAAAAAGTAGTTGTAACCGGTTCTCGCGTTGCTCAAGACTCCTCCCTGGAAGCAGCGAGCCCTGTTCTTGCCATTAATGCTGGTGATATCAAAACATCTGGTCAAATAGATTTAGGTGCCATGTTGCGTGAGTCGCCTCAACTACAGGCGTCACTGCCGGGGTCTTTTTCTGCATTTAATGGAACCCCACTAGGAGCAAGCTTACTGGACTTACGTAATCTAGGTAGTGAGCGAACCTTGGTTATGGAAAACGGTCGACGACATGTTTCAGGTATTGAGGGTACGGGCTCTGTTGATGTAAATACCATCTCTACTGCTTTACTTAGAAACGTGGAAGTCCTCACTGGTGGTGCCTCAGCTGTTTACGGCGCTGATGCGGTAACCGGTGTTGTCAACTTTAATATGAGAAACGGAGCCTCGTTCGACGGGCTAGAGCTTCGCACTCAAACAGGTGTGACTGACGATGGTGACGCAAATGAATTCTTTTTATCATTGGCCAACGGCTTTTCTACAGATAAAGGTGATTTAGTATTCGCGGTTGAATACCAAGAAACAAGCCCAGTGTATGCTAGAGATAGAGACTTCGCAGGCTCTGGTCTATATACACAAGTAGCTAATACAGAGGCTACTCAGAGTGCATTTGGTATTGATTCACGCTTCAAGAATACTTGGGTGCCAGATTACAGACTTCCAATTTCAAGTGACAGAGGTGTAATTTCATTAACTGGCAGTGCGTTTGGAGATGTCGCTGGATCTGGCGGCGTGCTAGGTTGCGGCACTATCGGAACGTCCATGTTTCCAACGTGTCAGGTAGTGGGTGAAGACGGCACCTTACGTGCCTACAATCCCGGCGATGTTTATGCTGGACCTTTCGATGCGAGTGGTGGTGATGGTGTACCGGGTAGTCCTGACGCTGAACTTATCCTTCCAGAGTCTAAAAGAGTATTAGTACAGGCAGTGTCAAATTACGAACTAAATGAATTCGTAAATTTCTTTGTAGATGCCAAATTCGTATTTAGCTCGACTAAAGAAACTAATCAGGTGAATGGTTTCAATGACGATATTCCAATCTCACTAGACAATCCGTATATTCCTGCAGCTCTACTGTCTCAAATTAATGAATTACAAGCAGAAGGTGAATCACCAAGCTTGGTAATGTCCCGCGATGTTCTTGATATAAACGCTAATTCAAACCCAGAAGCAGAACGTAAAACGTATCGTATTGTTACAGGCTTCGATGGTTATATCCCTAACACCGCTTTAGAGTACGAGGTTTTCTATAACTACGGTCGAACTGATGCCGACATTACTTCGAACTTGCGCATAGAAGACAGATACTTCGCTGCTATTGACGCTGTAACAGATCCAGCAACTGGCAATGTTGTTTGTCGCTCTGACCTAGACAGTTCTGCGCTTCCTCCTACGTCGCCGTTTCCATCTGCGAATGCGAATTTTGGGTTCTTAACTTTCCAGCCTGGTGATGGTTCTTGTGTACCAGTGAATTTGTTTGGAAAGGATTCAATCAGCGCAGAAGCGGCTAACTTTATATTCCAACCTGGCACTGAGCAGAACGATATAACGCAAGAGAATTTCTTAGCAGTAGTATCGGGCGACTCTTCTGATTTATTCGAGCTTCCGGCAGGCCCTGTTATGTTTGCTCTTGGTTACGAATGGAGAAAAGAGTCAAGTACCTATACGCCAGATCCATATTCTGCAGCAGGCTTAACCTTTGGAACATTAGACTCTCGCAACGGCCCAACCAATCCTTCTGACGGTGAGTACGATGTTTCAGAATACTTTGTAGAAGCAACTATACCTTTACTAGAAGGTGTCGATTTCGCTGAGCGATTAGAGCTGCGCACTGCATACAGAAGCTCAGACTACGACCCATATGGTACGCATGACGCTTGGACGATAGGAACAGTATGGTCACCTGTTGATACATTTAGTATTCGAACGACCTTCTCTGAAGCGGTGCGGGTTCCCAACATTAATGAAGCCTTCGCACCTACATTTGCGGCTTCACTTGGTGCAGGAGATGACCCTTGTAACCAAAACTTAATTAGTGCGGGCTCTGAGTTCAGGGAGGCGAACTGTATTGCACTGATTGGCGACGCGGTAGCTGATGGCACTTATGATTCTACTAACTTCCTGTCAGCGTTTGTTTCTGGTTCAACGGGCGGTAACCCAGACCTTGATCCTGAAGAAGCAGAAACCATCACGATTGGTACAGTGTGGAGACCAGATACAGAGCTCGACGGTATGCTGGAAGGTTTAGTAGTGACACTAGACTACTATAATATTGAAATTGATGGCCTGATTGATAGCCTTACTGGTTTTGACATTGCATCTAACTGCGTAGACGCGCCAACAATCAACAACCAATTTTGTGACGCAATTGACCGCGATGCTACAAATGGATTTATCACAGATTTTCGTTCAGGGTTTATCAACCTTGCAGCGGTAGAGACATCTGGTATTGATTTCCGCGTAGATTATGGCTTTGAGTTGGCTAAATTAGTCGACACAGACGGAAGAATTGAATTCACTATCAACGGAACAAACTTCCTCAAAAATGATGAAGTAAGGGATGTGAGTGCACCTGACGAAGTCACAGATGTTCTTGGAACGTTTGGGCGACCAGAGTGGATCGTAAACATGAGTGCAGACTATATAATTGGTGAACTCGTTGTTGGGTGGAGAGGACGCTACGAAGGAAGCCAGCTACTTCCAGGGCTAGAAAACCAGGATATCG
This sequence comes from Alteromonas sp. G4i35, assembly GCF_054960375.1. Taxonomy (NCBI): domain Bacteria; kingdom Pseudomonadati; phylum Pseudomonadota; class Gammaproteobacteria; order Alteromonadales; family Alteromonadaceae; genus Alteromonas; species Alteromonas sp. G4i35. The sequence goes on from NZ_JBHNZD010000045.1 coordinate 14,487, forward strand.
AGAGTGATCCTGATTTTATCAGTCAAACTCACACTGGCTCTGCGTTGGTGCATGATTTTTCTGTTTCATACACTTTTGAAGATAGCCTAGAAGTATATGGTGGTATCAATAACGCGTTTGAGGAAGATCCTTACCTTGGCACATTGTCGAGACCGGCAGGGCCTAGAGGACGCTTCTTCTATCTAGGCGTAAATTACACAATGTAACGTCTACACAGATTTAAAAAAGCAGCTTTTTAGCTGCTTTTTTTATATCTCT
>NZ_JBHNZD010000046.1:0-14548 GCF_054960375.1 Alteromonas sp. G4i35
CTCCTCAGTACAAAACACCAATGCTTATTGCGTTTTAAAACGCTACTCGTCTCATTTGCACTTTGATCTGGTTTACCTAACCCCATGTAGTAGAACAGGTAAGCATAACTACGACTATTTAATTACCCTTATGTTGATTAGGTAGTGTGTAATTTTTATGACAGTTGGGTATAATCCGCACCCTTGTCGCAACAGAGATGTAGGTTAATGTCAGTAGCATTTCGAGTGGATCAGGTAGAGTACCCGTTCCCAGCAAAACCACAGCCATTGTCAGAAGCACGTAAAGCTGAATTAAAGGCTGAGATCAAAGCTTTACTTAAAGCCCGTAACGCTGTGCTTGTCGCACACTATTACACCGACCATGAAATTCAGGCACTCGCTGAAGAGACTGGTGGCTGCGTGGCAGACTCATTGGAAATGGCGCGTTTCGGTAGAGATGCACAAGAACAAACCTTAATTGTTGCTGGCGTTCGCTTCATGGGTGAAACGGCAAAAATTCTTAGCCCTGAAAAAACCGTACTAATGCCAACACTTGAAGCAACGTGTTCGCTTGATATTGGTTGCCCGGTAAAAGAGTTTAGCGAATTCTGTGATCAGCACCCTGACCACACCGTCGTGGTTTACGCGAATACATCAGCGGCAGTAAAAGCACGCGCCGACTGGGTAGTAACGTCGAGCATCGCGCTTGAAATCGTTGAGCACTTAGACAGCCAGGGCAAGAAAATCATTTGGGGCCCTGACCGACACTTAGGCTCGTACATTGCCAAGCAAACGGGTGCCGACATGCTAATGTGGCAGGGCGAGTGTATCGTTCACGACGAGTTCTCTGCACAGAAACTAGCAGACATGAAAGCACTGTATCCAAATGCCGCGATACTGGTTCACCCTGAATCACCCGCAAGCGTGGTAGAGATGGCAGATGCAGTTGGCTCAACCAGTCAATTGATAAAAGCCTCGCAAACCATGGATAACGACACCTTTATTGTTGCTACCGATAAAGGCATCTTTTACAAGATGCAACAACTTACTCCAGAGAAGACGTTTATAGAGGCTCCAACGGGCGGTAACGGCGCTACGTGTAAAAGCTGTGCTCACTGCCCTTGGATGGCAATGAACGGCTTAGAAGCGATTAAGGCGTCTTTAACGGGCGAAACTGATGGGCATGAAATCTTTGTTGATGATGAATTGCGTAAAGGTGCACTTATTCCACTCGATCGCATGCTTAACTTCTCAGCCGAGTTAAAAGCGAAGGGCGGGCTATAAGCGCACGTTTTATAAGCACTTGCTGAATATTTTCCAGCAAGTTCTTGATTAAGCGCGCGGCTTTACCTACTATACGCGCGCTCAAGGGTTTTCGTCGTTGAAATCTTCTTGATACAAAATTTGGAGAGATGGCTGAGTGGCTGAAGGCGCACGCCTGGAAAGTGTGTATACGTTTATAGCGTATCGAGGGTTCGAATCCCTCTCTCTCCGCCAAATAGTGCCGAAAGAGGGCACCTGTTTTTCAGGGCCCTCTTTTCGCTTTTTTGAGACCTCACTCAGTAGAGCAATTCTCTTTCCGGTTGCTGTAACAACATCTTTTCGAATTACTATTTCATCGATCACTGACAGTAGCAAACACTTAAGTGTTTCTGTCGAGTCGTTTACTATGACTTCCTCGATTAGCTTTAGAAACTGGTCAGCTTGTCTTTCCCCAAAGTTCCAGAAAGGGAGAGTATTCAATTGATTGTATTCATTCAATGACGCTTCTAATGCTCGCAATTCTGTCGTTAATGACTCTTTATAACTATTAAAGTATTCGTCAACTTCAAATTCTGCGTCTGTCAATCTTGTATAGAGTGTGTGAAGTTGCGCTTTACGCTCAGAAATTTTTTTATCGAGTTGTAATTTGTTATGACCTTTCTTTCTATTGATATCGGCGATAATAGTCTGAACCTCTTGCAATACGCTAAGAATAAAGTCGCGTTTAAATATTAATGGGATAATCTCATTTTTAACTATAGTGTCAGCGACTTCCTCTCTTATGTTTGACTCATTGCATGCGTTAGCGCTCTCTCTAACTTGCTTAGCGCAGCGATAGTAGTGATAACGACCGCTTTTAGCTCTCATGTAGTTCATTGGCTCGTGGCACGAGGGGCATTTTAATATACCGGTTAGCAGGTGCGCTGAACGCTTTCTCTTCGTGTCCCTATTTTTAAGTTGCCTTTCTTCGAGCCCATTTTGAATAGTATCGAAATGCTCTGGTGATACTGCCTTGGGGACAGGAACGATGATTGCGTCTGATTCAGGACCTTCCGCATGGCTTTTGAATCTATACTCTCCCTTATAACAAGGATTTCTGAGCATTCGATTTATAATGTTACGGTTAAAGGGCTTACCGTTTCTATATCTAGTTCTACGGTCGTTTAAGTGCGCGGCTATTGCCTTCACGCCCATAGGCTTTCCATTTAGACCAATTTCAGCCAAAGAAAATATTTCTCTTACAACGGAAATTTCATCATCATTTATCGCTAGTTTAAACCTCCGCTTGGTAGAATTAGGGTCTATGACTTCGACTGATTTGTAACCATACGGTACTCGCCCGCCGGTATAGAAACCTTTTTTTGCGGTCTCTTCTAGCCTATCTCGAACGATCTGTCTGTTTTGTTCGCTATTGTTTTCATTCATTACACCAAAAATAACTCTCAAAATCTTAGCAATACTTGCTGATTCAGGGAGTGGTTCCGTTATCGATATCAGGCGTATTCCACTTTTTAAAAGAGATTTAACTCTTGCCTCTTGATCATCCACAACTCTTGAAAACCTTGAGAATTTGTAAACAAGTACTACTTCAAAACTGAAGCGATCGAATGCTACGTCACTCATCAGTTGTTCCATACCCGGACGGGTTACGTCTTCTTTAAAGCCAGATGCAGTGTCGCAATATTCTGCGACGATTTGATAACCATGTTTTTCAGCGTACTCCTGTATTCTCAGTCTTTGCCCATCAAAGCTATCACTCTCTTGAGCTTGTCTACTTGAACTCACCCTTATATACATTGCTGCTTTGGCTTTCATTTTTCATTTCCTCTCTGAATTAGCTATACAGCTAACTTCTTGATCGGTATTTCTCGCTTTTTTAAGAAGAAACCTTGCTTGATCTGATGATGTAATTTTGTTCACGATGATGTTAGCGATGGTTCTGACTACACGTTTGTTTTCAGATTTATCGAGGGGCTTAATTGAAACTGTTGTATTCTTTGTTTTCGCGGTTCTCATCTTTATCTTATCCGGTAGCGAATCGATATGAGAACGAATAATAAGTAACCGCTAAATTGTCAAATCCAAAAAATAATCGGGCATCAAGCCTCCTGATATCTTTTTATAGTACTGAAAATAATAGATATTTTAATATCTCTCTATATTTTTGAAATTTTTAGTATCTTAAATAAGTAACTTTAAAAAGATAATTTTTTTAATTAATTTATATATAAAAAAGAAATAAAAAGCGTATTTAAAAGATTAAATTATTCTTTTAAGAAATTGTTTTAATAGCATCTTAAATAGGATTGGATTTGTGTTTATAGGTGCTGACTTAGGCTATCTTGTTACCAATTCTCTCATTAGGCGACACTGCAAGTGATGAATGATTGACCCTGAGTTAGGTCGCCTATCTCTAGTTTAGAGAGAAAACAGCTCATCGTCTGACCGCAGAGCGCCAGAAATGGACGATCAATAAGGCTGGGCTCACTTGTCGGAGTCTATTGGCGACCTTTTTTGCGAGAGTGTTGAGCAAATATTTTCTGTGGCCGGAGATCAGAATGCGGGCGCTTTTCAACTTTTATTTATCACAGTTATTCCAATCATTGCTTTGAACCCAGCCGATAACGTTCGGCATCAAAAGCTTGCGTGACCGCGCTATGCTTGAAACTTTTTTGCGACTGGCATCAGACGTGATGAATTGGTTAAGTTGAATATTGATGACATTGACAACAATAGCAGGTTGGTACGTGTTCACGGCAAGGGTAAAAAAACGTTTGGTGCCAATTAGCCTGCGAGGATGTGAGTGTTTAGCTTTCTACATGGTAAGATTAGATTCATAGGCTCAGGAAAGGCTTTGTTTCTGGCTAACAATCGCAAACGCTATGTTCCGGAGAAGTTGTCTGATATGGCATCACTGTACGTGAAATTAGCTGGTTTTGACCGCACTGGTGCGTGACATTTGTATCTCCACAACACCACAAGCTCGATGTTAGATAATGGCGCTGATTTACGCCACATCCAAGAAATGCTGGGCCATGCCAGCATTCTTACTACTCAACTATATACTCATGTGAGTCGCAAGAAATTGTCAGTAGTTTATGAATTAACGCATCCTTCTGCTGAAGGTGGTAGCGGGTTGTTTTGAACATAATGCTGAGCTTCGAGGCCCTGATTGAAACCTATTTATTAACAAGCAGTATTTGTTCAATTAATATTGTGGTAATTAAATTTTAGAAAGCATAAATGCAATCGTCAGGGAGTTTATAAGTGAGCATGGAATTAAAAAAGCAGAGTAATCCATTTTCAACTGGCGGCGGTGGTGTAAATTTCGAGACTAGGGTACAAGCAGCTTTTGCACTTTCACTTTTTACGAAGTCTTGCATTCCATGCCTATCGAAACTTATGAGGGCTAAGGAGCTTAGGTTTCAAGCTAAGTATGGTGGTGTAGAAACTGATGATTTCGTTTTGGTCGCGTCGGACATCTCAGGCAATAACAGCCACCTTTTTGCTCAGATCAAGCATGAAATATCTTTTAGTGAATCCGAGAAGTCAGTTTTTGCTGAGGTTATTAAAAGTGCATGGCATGATTTTAAGAAAAATACATTCAGTGTAGAGTTAGACTCTATTGCTTTGATAACGGGGCCTTTACCTAAAGTCGATGTCAATAACACTTTACCGCTCTTGGAATGGGCTAAATACTCGGCAAATTCTCAAGACTTTTTGAAAAAATGCAATACAGAAGGCTTTACGAGTAAAACAAAGCTTCAACGGCTAGAAGTATTCAAAAAGCAGCTAGCTAATGCCAATGGTGGGCGTAAAGTAACAGATAATGAGTTATGGGGTTTTTTAAAATCGTTTCAAATTCTGTCTTTTGATTTGGATTCACAGAACTCAATAGTTGCTAACCTACTTTGCTCGTTAATAAGTCTTTATTCAGACGAGTCGCCTTCATTAGTGTTATCCAAGTTAGTGACTTGCGTTCAAGAGTTTAATCAAAATGCAGGTATTTTAACTTCAAATAGCATTCCAAAAGAAATTCAAGAGCTGTTTAACTATTCACCTAAAATAGATTTTGAAAACGATCTTTTGAAACTCCAAGAGCGCAGTGAGCACATTTTTGAGGGAATTTCTAACACTATTCAAGGAGTTCATGTTGAGCGCCCCGAACAAACAGAAAAAATTTCTCGATCATATGCTTCGTTTGACTTCCTATTTGTAACTGGCGCAAGAGGGGTTGGTAAGTCAGGTGCAGTTAAGGACTTCATATTAACAAAAAACGTTGATGTCCCCGTTTTTTACTTGCGTGCTGAAGACTTAGATAAAAGTCACCTAAATGATGTTTTCGCTTCGATTGGAATGACCTCTTCTTTAGGTCAAATTGAAGGTCATTTTTCACTACTTAAAGAAAAAATCCTTGTTATAGAATCTTTAGAAAAAGTACTAGAATTGAACCACCCTGATACGTTTAGTGACTTACTCCAATATATAAAAAGGCAAAGTGGCTGGACTATAATTGCGACAGGGCGCGATTACGCATATCAACAAATTACATTTACCTACCTCCAACCTAGTGCTATTCAATTTAGCAGCGTCAGTATTGATGAGTTTACGGAAGAACAAATTCTTAGAGTATGCGCTCATATCCCTGAGCTAAAGAACTTAGTCTCAAATAGTTCAATGGGTGAACTACTTAAAGTACCTTTCTTCATGGATATTGCTGTTAGGGCAATCGTTAATGGCGCAGAGTTTTCATCAGGCGACAACGAAAATGATTTCAGAGAAACCGTATGGCGAATGGTAATTGCTAAGGAAGCTGATAGAAAGTTTGGTATGCCTGAAAAACGAAAGCAGACGTTTATCAATATTGCAAAAGAACGCGCTAAGAAAATGTTGTTTGGAGTACGTGTAAGCGAGTTTGAACCTGATGTTGTTGCGAAACTAGAAGAAGATAACTTGATTCTGCGGGACACTAGAACTTCCACCGTCAGTCCTATGCATGATGTACTTGAAGACTGGGCGCTTGAAGAGTTTATAGAGTCCGAATATGTGGTTTATACGGGCAATATAGTTGAGTTCTTATCCAGAATTGGTAGTGAGCCAGCAATAAGTAGAGCATTTCGCTTGTGGTTATACAGAAAGCTTAAGTATGAAGAAAATACTAATGAATTTATAGAAGAATTACTCAAATCCTCTACCGTAGATAATTACTGGAAAGATGAAGCAATCTCAGCGGTATTGCAGCATCATTCACCAGAGCGCTTTATTTATTCATTGAAATCTGACCTCTTATCTGAAGATTGTGCTTTGTTGATTAGATTTTGTTTCATTCTAAGAATTACTTGCCAAAGACCTAATCCCAAATACAACAGTTTGTTAGCTAAAGATGTTAAATCAGGGATGCTGAAAGCTCTATTCTTACAGCCATTTGGAAATGGATGGAAAGCTATATTTGATTTTGTATATGAAGTCAGGGAAAGCTTGAGCAAAGCCGCTCGGATTCAATTAGTTGAAGTTATAGATGAGTGGTGTGGCCTGATAAATATATATGAGGAGCTACCTGAAGCTTCGAGTAGTGTTGGACTACTAAGCTTGTGGTTATTGGAGCAAGTAAAAGACTCGTACCAAAAAGAAGGGCAAAGAAAAAAAATACTTAGTGCTTTGTTAAAAACTTCAACCTCAATTGATGGAGAATTTAAAAGTTTAATGGACAAAGAAGTGTTCATTTCAAAACGTTCTCCTAGAAGGCTTGGGTACGTAGAGCAGCTAACTAGCTTAGCTCTCGTTGGGACAGACGTAGCTATGCTGTGTAAGCGTAATCCTGATTTCATAGTTAAGCTTGCTTTACATGAGTGGCTCTTGGAAGAACCAGAAGAGGATGAATTTGGATATAGCTCCTACGGTAGAATCGAACTAGAAGAACATTTTGGATTAGATCAAGAACGTGACTTCTTTCCTGCAAGCGGCGCAAAGGGGCCATTCAAATACCTTCTTCAGTCTAACCCTAGACTAGGTTTAGATTTCATTATAAAGCTGTGCAACATAACCGCACAAAAATATACCGAGTCTGACTTTGCTGCCCCAATGGATAACGAACAGGAAAGCATTTATCCATATGAAGCGGTGGTAAACAAAGTAGTTATTCCATTAAATGACGGCTCAAATGTTACTCAATATTGTTCTAATCACCTTTGGAAAGGATATAGAGGGTTGTCCACGTTACCCTATTTACTTCAATGTGCATTAATGGCTTTGGAGAATTGGCTAATTGATTACATTAAAGAGTCGGACGAAAACAATCAAATTGAGTGGCTTTTTGACTACCTGTTGCGATCTAGCAACTCAGTTATGCCAACATCAGTTCTTGCATCTATCGCTGTTGGGTTCCCAGAGAAAGTTGGGAAGGCCGCCTATCCGCTACTAAAAACCTCCAGCCTATTTGATTTAGATCTTGTAAGAATGACGGGTGAAATGGGAGGAAACGAACTTCACTTTTTTGGCTTAGATAGAGACGTAATGTCGAAAATGTACATTGAGGAGCGAAGGACTGCTGCACTACGAGACTGGAGAAAAGAGTCCTTAGAAACGCTACTAGCAAGACTACAGCTAAATACTGAGCATAGAGAGTGCGCATTAGAAATACTTGATGAGCTAATAGCTGAAGCTAACTCTGATAACAATAGTAATCTCAGGTTCATGGTACATCGCGTCGATACTAGAACTTGGGAAGCTGTCGAAGATAAAGAAAATAATACGGTCTTGTTACAAAGCTCATCAGAACTACCAGAAGACTTAATGAAAGAGCAGCAGGAATTTAATAAGAAGCATGCAATCGATAATAGTGTTACGACCTTGAATTTATGGGGAAGGAAGATATTTGAAGAGCAAGTTTTTGAAGATAAGTACTTTGATTCTTATTCCAGTGCGCTGTTAGCAGCACAGGAGTTGCTTCAATCTCTGCAAAAAAATGAGGTTGGGAATTTTGCAGACATGGCAATTGGCACAATAACTGTCGTTGCAGCAGCCTGTGTACGCGATGCTCTTGAAGATCTATGTGAGCAGGAAAAAGAATGGTGCTTTGACGTAATCTTAGAATCAATATTCATGCATGCCCATATTCTCGATGGAACAACAGCCCACGATAAGACCGATTACTATGGTACAGGAGCGTGTGCATTTGTTCTTCCTAGATTGTTTGACTTGGAGTTAGATCCTGAACAAGTTTCAAACTTGAAATATGCAATGGCAACCGCGTTAACACATGAAAATATAGAAGTTGGACGACATTTAGCTAAAGGGATTAGAGAATTCTTGTGGACAAGAGATTCAAATCTAGCAACGTATTTTGTTCGAGGTGCAGTTGAGTATGCTAAATTTAGACGAGAGAACAGTCAGCAAAGAAGATTTTACCATCTACAAAACGAAGAATTGAAACTAGCACTTGAGAACTGGAACAGTTTAATTAACTCTTTTCGTGAAGATTTAATCGCAGGTAAGCTCAATCAATCAGTCAGCAAAATCAGTGTTCAAAGTCATTCTTCGTGGTTTTTTCACTTCCCGATGTTGATGATTCCGCTAGGCCCAGTTGAAGACGAACACATTCAACTTGTGCAAAACATAGTGAACATGGTCTACGAAAATGAGTACGCAGATCACCGACAAGGTGATGATGAACAAATTCACCGTGACGTTGTAAAGCATATTAAAGATTGTTTAACGGACCATATAATCCATTCAAGGAACCAAGACTTTTTACCTTTTAAAGAATTACTAATATCTGGTTGCTCATTAGCACCGAGCTTGATTTATTCACTTGTATTGTCTTTCAATGTTGCCGTAGAGAAGATTGAAAACTATGAAGCAACTTGGTCTCTTTGGTCTCTACTTGAACCTGAAATACATAAAATAGCTTTAAATGACGTTAACGAACGTTACAGAGGCCGTCAAAGTGACCTCAATATGTTGCTACGAGGAATGATGTATGCAGACACTCTTTGGCAGGGCCACGAAAATGAAGAGAAAGACATGAATAGGGGGGCATGTTACCTGCTTGGGTTTGCAAAACGCTCTGCTAGTAATAGTCATGTATTCGAAGCTTTAGCTTCTTTAATTTATAACTTTCACAACGTATTTTTTGATGAAGGTATTAAGATTCTGGCTCAAAAGTTCTCTCATGATTCTCAACTTATTTCTAAGCAGATGAACACTGCGTTTTATTTGGAAATGACAATAGGTCGGTATTTACAAATAGATAATAGGGGGACCTTGAGTAGGGCAATGTATGAAGTCTGTTTAGGTTTACTAAATGGCATTGTAGAGACAGGGTCTGCTAGAGCTTATTATTTGAGAGAGCATTTAATTCGCTCAAGAAGAGTAAAATGACCATATTGGTCAGAACGCAACACTTAATAATGGCATGGCGTGTTAATAACTAGCTCTACTTTTTAGATGCAAATAACACTGGCGGTTATTTTGGTTCTTAGCTCGTACTAATTTATATGCGGGCACGAGACTATGATCCAGTTTAGCCCTATGTTAGCTTGGAGCGAATAGCGGAAATAGTTAGTCGCAATGTGTTCGTCAGCAAAAACAAGGAGCAGACCTTCATCAAGGTCATTTCCCGCTTCTGAATTTGGTCATTAGCGGGTATTGTATTGACTATAAATGGTAAGCTGATTGCTCTACATATTTAGCTCTATCTATAATTAAGGTGAAACAAAAACTTTAAGCTCAACATCATTGTCGTGGGCTGTTGCTAACCAACTATTTAATAATTGAAAAGCCTGCAACGTTTCACCATTTGCTTCTGACCCTAATCTTAATTGCTGTTCAAAATGGTTTGCCGAAAAACTATTTGCAGCAATAATCCATATCTCTTTTTTGACGGCTGTTGAGCGTCTTCTATCTGCAACTATATCCCATAACTCATTCAGCTTTTCTAATCTTTCCTGCTCATCGTGAGCATTCCAGTTAGTACTGTTTACAATTCGAATTCTCTCAGGAATATTCTGAACCGCGTTTTGCGAAGGCCAAGGCAAATGAAGTCGTTCCCAATTTGAAGGCTTAAGATCGGCGTCGCCACTGATAAGCATTTCAATATTTTTTATGGCTTGAGACCCGACTTCTGCAAGTGCGCCAGCCGAAGATCTTGGATTTTCCGTGTTACCACACTTTACATGTATGAAAACTAGTTTAGTTTTAGAAGAAACAATGAAGTCGGCTGGCTCTGTTCCCATATCCGTGTTTATCATTAAATCAGCCTCGGGGATATATGGAGCGAATGGCCCCAATTCTCCTTTTGTCGGGTTAGGCAGTCCATTAGCTTTTAGCTGATCTACCAAATAGAAAACAGAATTCGTACTAAACCCCCCATTTATAATTTGGTGAGCGCCATTTTCGTATCCCTTCTCATCCAAATTCTCACCTCTAAGGGAAGTAAGCCCTACAACGACGTTAGCTAGGTTGGAAGTGCCGAGTTCAAATGTCTCAGCCAAAGGTAGCGCTAATTGATAGAACTTACCTTGTGAGAAGCCAATTCCATTGGAGAGCAACGCTTTATGTAAGTTTTTGTTCAGAATGTCAGTTATATCTTCATAAACCTCACCATTGAGTGAATATAGTATTTCTGCATCAGGTGCTACTTCTAAGTAAGGTTCGTCTTGCCGAATATTAACGATGATTTTGCTTTCAACAACGTTTTCAATAAGTAAAGCGCCATTGCGATAACTCAAATACAAGAACGAGTTGTCGATTTTATGTTCTTGTTCATCTACCCTGATAAGTATTGGAGACTCATATTCTGTGAAATCGAATATCAAACTCTGTATTTCAAAGTTATTTTCAATGGATATCGGTTTAGCATATGAATGTATCAAGGCATTTTGCACGTTTATATTCGCTGATATAACGACGTCTATGCCGTCAAGCCAATCACTCAAATCAGTCAAGCTGAACGACGATTCCTTTTGATCTGATATACGACCTGAATCCATTCCAACGTAGTAACTTCCTTGTTTTGCATTGTATTGGTCATAGGTATCACATCTGATCGTTGCCAAGCGGTAAGATGCATTCGCTTGCATGTTAGCCATTTGCTCTAAAGCTTGACCTTTTACCGCTATATTCTCAGGCCGCTTTCTAGCTGAGCTTATAGATTTACTACTCGTTTCTTTTGTAGAGGCTGAAGTTCCCAAGGACATTACACTCAGTAATTTATCCTGAGACAACGCTGAACCAAGTTTTAGATCTTTGTCTCCGTTAAACCTGCGGCCTCGGCTATCGTAGATTGCCACGACATTGTTCGAGAGTTGTTTAAGCAAGGTAATTTCAAGTGAAGGCTCGAAGAAAAACTGGTCAGTTAAAAACCGTGATTTATTGAACGCGATAGATACTACGCCACGTATTCCCGAATCTGTAGAAAACTCACGTCCGAGTTCACCCGAATCATTGCTGCGCCAATACAAATGATCGACAAAAAGCTGAGAGCTAAAGCCCGGTAATTGATTTAAAAAGCAAATCGACGCAGTGGGGATATTCAGAGAACGTTCTGGATCAAAGGCATTAAGATCAAACTTACTTACAAATCGGTTGCCGTAATAGCTCACATCAGGAAAGGCTTCTAAGTAACGTTCTATAAGCTTATTGCTGTCTAATGATGCTATGAATTTTTTAACAGAGCCCGCACTAACGAGCGTACGATCAAATTTTCTGTAGTTTTGCCAGATTTGGCTATTGGAGTCGCTTTCAACTTCCAAAACCTTAGGTTCGATATCTCCATGTAAACGCACGACTCTTCCGACTGTTTGAACCAGCTCTCTTCCGCTGTTAACTACATAAGTTAATACTAATAACTTAGCGTTGGGGATATCCACACCTTCATCGAGCTTACGCTGATGAATGATCACTTCGTAACCAGAATTTTTAAGGTCTGCTGGCACAGATACTTTTACATTATCTCGCTCATCTTTACTAAACTGCTCATGTACTGCTAATACCGAAAAGTCATCATTTAACAGATTGTAATAGCGATTAATTTCTTCAAATTTTTCACATTTGATAATGCACTTTGAACCATCATTGGTATCTAAAAACTGTCTTATTTGTCCGTTCAGTTCCTCTAAATTAATTGTCTCAAAGGAAGGTTCTTTTAAAACACCATCAGCAAGTGCTCTTTCAAAGGTGTATATATAACTGTCCTCTGCGGAAACATCAAACTGATATAAATCATTTCGATAAGGTGTCGCGGTAATTACTACCTTATGCGCATTAGTGCCTCTTACTAGTGTACTCCATACAGGAGAAGGCTCTGAATGCCCCTCATCAATAACAATTAGATCAATGTTTTGCTTTAACTGCTCAAGTTCGCTGCTCTTAAAAGTTTGCAATTTTTGGAAGGTAGAAACATAAACGCCATTTTTTGATGTATCGTTCACATCCCTATAAACAGCCTTAAGCTGAATAACCTCTCCTTCGACACGATCACTAAAGAACTTTCCTTTTATTTCTTTAAGGAGCTGATCACGAACAGCACGCCTGTGACATAATACTAAGACTCTTTTTTGTGTTGCTTTATGAGATAAAACACTTATAACCCCAGACTTTCCAGCACCTGTTGGCAAGCTAATTAGGCAAGAGTTGGCATTTTCATTTAGCGGCTTTTTTAGGTAACTTAGCACCGTTTTAATACTTTGTTGCTGACAGTATCTTAGACTTGCCCACAAATCCTGATTAACTGTGAAACCACTTACATTCACTAAAACTTCCTTATTATTCTAATTTTACTTGCAAGCAACATCTCCTTGGCATCAGTTTTTGTACGGACAAAGAGTCCAATTTCTGTAGTGTAGAGATTAACCATCAGAGAATATGCTACGACTGCGTCAGAATGATAGAGAAATCTGTCAAGCATTGAGGCAACCATAATTGCTTAACACATTCGTCGATAGTGAGTGAGCTTGTAAATATACCGAAGAAGAAAACTTTACTTAATATCGTCATCCACAACGCATAAAGAAAACTAGCAGATTCGTTATCGGGATGCACGCTCGATAGCTCGAAAAATCACTGATATTCAAAAACTAATGTTGAAATCGGGACAAGTAAATGCGTATTAAAAGACCATATCACGTACAAAGCCGACTACTAGTGTTGAGCATTCGATCCTAGCATTTTTGAATCCAAAGCCCCGCCCTTCGATGGTGGGACTTTTTTATGACCTCCATGCGTCCAGTGGTGATGGTTGTTACCAATACTCGGTGATCGGACTTTCCCGCATTGAATCCAACCGCATCGCCCTTAGATGGTGGGGCTTTTTTTTATCTTCCCGCTCTGACGGGCTCCAAGCATATTCTTATAACTGAAATGGTTAAATTTATGGTCATTTACCTTAAGCCATTTCGCCAAACTTCATTTCTTCTAGTATTTGATATAGCCGCTGACGTCCCTCAGGTGTATCAAGCATATTTCGGGGACATTCACCACTCAGAATTGGCAAGGGCAAGTCGAGCCAATCGTTCATGGTTTCGTCATCATTGCCGAAGAAAATCCTTAACTCGTGCTGCAATTTTTCGACTGTGATTTTTACATTTTCTGATTCTGCTGACATGTCTCAGTCCCTAAATGAACGCGTAGCTTAAGTATAGCGGATAATCTAGAGGTATTCTGTTCAATGAGTTAGCCGCATTGAATGCAGTAAACACAAACCGTTTACCGCTAGTAGACATTTATTGTTTAGCAAGGAGTGGTAACTGCCAGTAAACAATATTTATTTACTGTCACAGATATTAAGTTGGCGAACTTTGTTCATAGGCGCTTGTTCACTTATCTGATGATTTGCCTCAAGCGGATAATTTGATGGGTTCCAGTGGGCACTTCTATATTGTAATCGTTTCATGATAATGGTTTTTATGTTCCACCTTAAAAGTACTTGGCGTGCCATTTTCTGGGCAAGTTGTGCCATTTGAATGGGAATTTGCACATACAAATAGAATTTATGAGCCGTTTGATGATGTTTCTTCCGTCTGTACAGATCAGCCTTTGAATAGTGACGCTATTTATTATTTATCTAAAATGCCTTTTGTTATACGTAAGGAGGCTAAGCCTTAGTTTCGCTTAGCCTAAACCTAAGATGGTTCTATATCTATCAATGCTTTATTAGTTATTATATTAAAATGCTTCGATTTATCTTACTGATATAAATGAATAAATTGACGAGATACAGCTTACTTGGTTAGCGCTTGATGACTATAGTCCAGTGCCCATACTCGTCCCACTCGGCCCGCCAAATACAAAGAACCGGCTTTAGGCCGGT
>NZ_JBHNZD010000047.1:0-13668 GCF_054960375.1 Alteromonas sp. G4i35
GGGCGATAAATATCGCCCTTTATTTTTATGTCTTCAACTTTTAATCTTGCGGCACCTATGACGCTTTGCAAAAGCGCTAGCCAAAGAAAAATGCGCTGGGTTGAAACAGCTTTTCCACGTCGTTGATGTACTTCTTATCAACCAAGAACAAAATTACATGGTCGTTTGCTTCAATCTTGGTATCGCTGTGAGCAATAATCACCTGATCGTCTCGAACAATAGCCCCAATCGTGGTACCTGGCGGTAGTTTAATATCGCCTATTTGTTTGCCAACCACCTTAGAGGTATTTTCATCACCGTGCGCTATCGCTTCAATAGCCTCGGCAGCACCTCGTCGTAATGAGTACACGTTTACAATGTCACCTCGACGTACGTGAGTCAGTAGCGCCGAGATAGTGGCTTGTTGAGGTGAAAACGCGATATCTATCTCACCGCCTTGCACCAAGTCCACATAAGCACTTCGCTGGATAAGCACCATGGCTTTTTGTGCACCCATACGCTTTGCCAGCATGGCTGACATGATATTCGCTTCATCGTCGTTGGTAACGGCTATGAAAGCGTCAACTTGCTCGATATTTTCTTCACTTAGCAATTCAGGGTCAGACGCGTCACCGCTAAATACAATGGTTTTATCTAAGTTCGCAGATAAATATTTGGCCCTTTCTGGGCTGTATTCAATAAGCTTAACGTTATGATTGTGCTCTAACTTTTTCGCAAGGCCTGCGCCAATCAAGCCACCACCGGCTATCATAATTCGTTTGTAGCTTGATTCGAGCTTTTGAAGCTCACTCATTACTGCGCGAATGTGCTTGGTAGCGGCAATAAAGAACACTTCATCATCGGCCTCAATAACCGTGGTACCTAACGGGCGAATAGGGCGGCCGCGTCGGTAAATGGCAGCAACCCGGGTTTCAACGTTAGGCATGTGGTCTTTAAGCGCAGATAACGCGTGGCCTACCAATAAGCCACCGTAATAGGCTTTAACCGCAACAAGGCTGGCCTTGCCTTCAGCAAACTCAACCACCTGAAGTGCACCCGGGTAGTCGATAAGACGTTTGATGGCCTTAGTTACCAACTGCTCGGGAGCGATAATGTGGTCAACGGGAATGTCTTGCTGCTTATATAGCTGCTCTTGGTAAATGATGTACTGTTCAGAGCGCACGCGAGCGATTTTAGTGGGTGTTTTAAATAGGCTGTAGGCCACCTGACAGGCCAACATATTGCTTTCATCACTATTGGTTACGGCAATCAGCATATCTGCATCTTCCGCACCGGCCTTACGCAACACATCAGGGTGTGAGCCCACGCCTGTTACTACTTGTAAATCAAGACGGTCTTGAAGTGCGCGCAATATAGTGGGGTCAGAGTCAATAACCGTTATTTCGTTATTCTCACCCACTAAGTTTTCAGCAAGTGTTCCGCCTACTTGGCCGGCCCCTAAAATGATGATCTTCATCGTTATTATTTTGCCTTCATATTCGTGCAAGTCTTAACTGTGTGACGTTGCACAACTATTGAACTCAGTCTGCTGACTTTACCAGCCTCGCATAATAGAAACCATCCATTTGTTGCTCCCCTGGCGTTATCTGGCGCCCGGGTTTATCAACGGTTTCTGTTTTCACTATGGGCGATAACGAGGCATCTGGAGTGTCGGCGAGAAACTGCTGTATTTGCGCCATGTTCTCTTTTGGCAAAATAGAACATGTTGCATAAAGCAGCGTGCCGCCTGGCTTTAATAGACTCCACAATGTTTCTAATATGCGCCGTTGAAGCTGTGCTAAGTTGTCGATGTCATTGGATTTTCGAAGCCAGCGAATATCTGGGTGACGTCGAATCACGCCGGTAGCAGAGCAGGGGGCATCCAGTAATATTCTGTCGAAGGGCTTTCCGTCCCACCAGGTATCAGGATTAGCTGCATCACCTTGCTTGATATCGACAGTGTGCTTAAGGCGAGTCATGTTTTCTTCTACCCGTTTTAGGCGTGTAGCATCAGCATCAAGCGCTAATACGTACTGTGTATCAGGTGCAGACTCAACAATGTGCCCTGTTTTTCCGCCTGGTGCGGCGCAACAGTCTAGAATGCGTTCGTTCGCTTGAGGCTCTAGGTAATGCGCAGCTAATTGCGCTGCCCCATCTTGTACCGCAAAGTGACCTTTTTCAAAACCAGGCAGGGCAGTAATGTCTTCTCGCTTAGTCAGAATTACGGCATCAGCATGGTTTGCGCTAAGGGTATATTCAACCCCTGCTTTATCTAACGCCTGAGTAAATGCTGCCAAGGATGTTTGCAACTTATTTACGCGAAGCCAAATGGGAGCCATGGCATTCGTTTCAGTACGTACCTGCTCGGCGTCGTCACCATAGGCGTTCTCTATTGCCTTAAACAACCACTTTGGCAAGCCGCTGTTTATGATTGCGTCGTCTACAGGTTTGTCTGCAAGGTTCTCTCGCTGAAAATTACGCAGTACCGCATTAACTAACCCTTTTAACCCTGCGGCATTTAAATAAGATGCTGCGGCGACGGTTTCGCCAACGGCGGCGTGGTTGCTAACGCGGGAAAAATTAAGCTGGTACAAACCAAGAAGAATAAGATGTTCTATGACTTTCTTGTTGCCTTTTAGAGGCCTATCCAACAAAGAGCGCAGCCAGTGCTGTAAAAGGGGAAGGCGACGCATTACCCCTAGTGACATCTCTTGAATCCATGCGTTATCTTTGGCGTTGTGTCTGCGCTGAACGCGTTCTAAGCACTCACGCGATGACTTGCCTTGCTCTAAAATTTGATAGATGACCCACGCACAATCTGCACGCAGGTTTTTTTGTTTGGGAAGGGGTAATGGTTTCACGTTTAGTCCGCTTGTGTCAGACAACGACCCACTTCAAACCACGTTTGGCGAGCATTGATAACGTCTGACGCTGGAAGCGCCTTTTTACCTGGAATTTGAAGTGATGTAATGCAAAGCGCATCGCGTCCTGTAGCGATAGTAATGCCTTCTTTATTGGCACCGATTACCGTACCTGGCGTTACATCTTTATTTAACGGAACAACGCTGGCAGACCATACTTTAACGTTCTGATCTTCGACCTGCATCCACGCTACAGGCCAAGGGTTGAAGGCGCGGATATTTCGCTCTATTTGCTCAGCATCGTCTGCCCAATTAATCAGGGCTTCTTCTTTTGATAGCTTTTTCGCGTAGGTCGCTTGAGAGTCGTCTTGTTTGGTGGGCGTGTAACGATCAAATTCATTAACGACCTCAACCAACGCTTGTGGTCCTAGCTCTGCAAGCTTTTCATATAAGGTGGCGCTGGTATCTTCAGAGGTAATAGGTAATGTTGCTATGTGAAGCATGTCACCCGTATCTAAACCTTCGTCCATTTGCATTATAGTTACGCCGGTCTCAGCGTCACCCGCCCAGATTGAACGCTGTATTGGTGCCGCGCCTCGCCACTTAGGCAGAATAGAGCCGTGCACGTTAATGCACCCTAGCTTAGGTGCATTTAACACCGCGGTAGGCAGTATCAGTCCGTAAGCAACAACTACCATTAAATCGGCATTGAGCGAGGCTAATTCTTCCTGAGCGTCTTGAGCTTTAAGCGACTGAGGCTGGTAAACTGGAATGGCGTTTTCTTCTGCTAATACTTTAACCGGACTGGCGGTAAGCTTTTTACCTCGCCCTGCGGGTCTATCAGGCTGAGTGTAAACAGCAATGACTTCGTGCTCGCTCTCGAGTAACGCTGATAGATGTTTAGCTGCAAAATCCGGAGTACCGGCAAAAATCACTTTCAATGGAGTTGTCACGTTATTCCTTAGGCTTTTGCAGCAAGACGCGCTTCTTTCTCAAGCTTTTTACGAATACGTTGGCGCTTAAGCGGTGAAAGGTAATCAATAAACAATTTGCCTTTTAGATGATCCAGCTCGTGCTGAATACAAATCGCTAACAAACCTTCTGCATCCAACTCAAAGCTTTCGCCATTCTGATCTAGCGCTTTTACGGTAATTGATTCGGCGCGCTCAACTTTCGCGTAATTACCCGGCACTGATAAACAGCCTTCTTCGCTAATCGTGGAGCCATCTTTACGAATGATTTCAGGGTTAATAAATACGCGTGGCTCGTTTTGATCTTCCGATACGTCCATTACAACAACTTGAACGTGGCGGTTAACTTGCGTTGCAGCAAGGCCAATACCGTTCTCGTCTTTCATGGTTTCGAACATGTCCGATACCAATTGTTTAATTTCGTCGTTAACCTCTTCAACCGGCTTAGCTACCGTGCGAAGACGTTCATCAGGAAAACTTAATACGTCTAAAATTGCCATTTCTCGCTTACTTCACCTTTTCGCTGTATAAATTCATATACGATCTAATTGCCAGCACACTTTACAGTGCTTATTAAGTTACTATTCTAACGTATATCGGGCTGTTTCGTGCAGTTTTTTACCGAAACCCTATTAGAATACCTAGTTATGCCGATATAGTGCTATTGTCTGAAAAATCAACAATGAGTGACAGTGAATAATTTGCAGGTGGTTAATTTGAAAAAGCGATTGATTTACGCGCGTCGTGCAGCATTGTTTATCTTAGGTGTACTGCTTTCTTTGCCTACCTTTGCGCTGCAGCTAAAAGAGAGCGCGCCAGAAACCTACACAGTAAAGCGTGGGGACACGCTATGGGCAATCGCTAACGTTTTTCTCAATGAGCCTTGGCTCTGGCCTGAATTATGGCGAACCAACACCCAAATCGACAATCCACACCTTATTTACCCGGGCGATGTTATCGTCGTTGGGTATGTTGATGGGCAGCCTGTATTAAGTGTAAAGCGCGACAAGCCTTCCTATAAGCTTTCTCCGGCTACCGATAAGCGAGTAAAACCGAAGCCTGTTGATGTGTTGTCGTGGACAACTATCTCTCCATTCATTAGGCAACATATGCTGCTAGACGAGGAAAGCTATGCTTCGCTACCTAAATTGCTGGGTAATCAGGATGGAAACGTAAGGTTTGCGTCTGATGATTTTGTGTTAAGCCAGCAACAATTCAGTACCGACGATCAGTACAGAGTAGTAAGAAAGCACGCTACGATTAGAAATCTTGATGGGGAAATCCTTGGTATTCAAGTTACCCATGTTTCAACAGCTTCACTAGTGGAAAAAGATGAAGGTAGCAACACGATGTTGCTTTTCATCGACGATGCGAACCAAGAAGCTAAGCGCGGTGATAAGTTAATGGCGGGTGGATTTGAACATCCTGAAGGCTTTGAACTTGTTCCGGCTACTTCGCAGCGAGGCGCAATAGTTGGAGATTTGCATGATCACGATTTACTTGGCAAATACGACGTTGTCATTCTTGATTTAGGCAGTATGGAAGTAGCGCCAGGTACGGTCCTGGGGCTTTACTCACAAGGTCCAGCCATTATTGACGAAGAAAGTCCACGCTATGTAGATGAACCCGGCGCTAACACTGGTGGTGAGTGGTTTATCGATACAGTATCGCAACCCGCGCTTAAAGTAGGTGAAGTTGTTGTGTTTAAAACATTTGATGCGGCAAGTTACGGATTAATAACGCGAGCGAACAAAGGGATAAAGCGCGGCTTTATTGTCGCAAAGCCCTAAGCGTTGCATGGTTCATTGTCGCTCGCATTAGGAGCGATAATGGCACCACAATCTTCTCAGTTAGACAGCGAAACATTAGCATGGATAGCGCTGGCTTCCGCTCAGCGTGTTTCACCTAAACTATGGCTACAGGCTCTCGAAAAATATCAACTTTCTACTGTCGATTTAGGCAGCAACACGTCTTCGCTGCCTAACGAGGTTAAACAACTCACCAACAACATTTCACCGCCTCTTATTGATGCAGCAATAAACTGGCTGCAAGCGAGCGACAATAGACACATCGTGCCGTTGTCATCGCCTCACTATCCAGAATTACTTAAGCAATTGGATAGTCCGCCCCTCGCGCTATTTGCCACGGGAAACAAAGCGCTATTTCAAAAACCACAGATTGCTATAGTGGGAAGCAGAAGGGCCAGCCTTCAGGGTAAGCGTACCGCAACCGACATTGCTTATGGGTTATCTAGTAGCGGAGTTGTAGTGACGAGCGGCCTTGCCATGGGCATTGATAGCGCCGCACATCAAGGTGCCCTGTCTGGTAGCACCGGAACCATTGCGGTAATGGGTACGGGACCTGAAAAGGTATATCCGGCTAAAAATAGTAAGCTCTATGAAGCTATCAACAATGACGGAGGTGTCACCGTTACAGAGTTTTTTCCGGGGCAGGGACCTAAGCCTTGGCATTTTCCAAGGCGAAATCGAATTATCGCAGCGTTATCCCTTGGAACCTTAGTGGTAGAGGCAAAAATTAAGAGTGGCACCTTGATAACTGCGAATTTGGCCGCAGATATGGGGCGAGAAGTATTCGCTGTGCCAGGCAATATCGCTAACGCTTACGCTGAAGGTTGCCACTGGTTAATCCAACAGGGCGCCAAATTAGTAACAAATATAAGCGATATTCTCGATGAAGTTGGCGTTCAGCCTGAACAACTAGGCTTGAATGTTGACGAGCAAAACGAAAAAAGTACAGCGAATAGCTTGGCAACCGATAAATTATTAGCTAGTGTGGATTATGACATCACCGCTATTGATGTCATAGCCCAGCGCAATGCCATATCTGTATCGCAAGCAATGGCATCATTATTAGAATATGAGTTGCGTGGTTTAGTGGCCGCTGTCCCTGGTGGTTACGTTAAATTGAGGGGAAAATAATATGTTCGATATCCTCATGTATCTGTTTGAAAACTTCATTCACAGTGAAACGGAAATTCGTGTTGACCAAGACGAGTTAACGGAAGAGCTTGTGCGCGCAGGATTTCATCACGATGAGATTTATAAAGCCCTCGCATGGTTAGAAAAGTTAGCGGCACTGCAAGAGACGGACATCAAACCGTACTTTTGCAAAGGTATTAGCACTAGCTTAAGCCGTATTTACACGCATGAAGAACAAATGCGTTTAGATGTGGAATGTCGCGGTTTTCTTATGTTCTTAGAACAGGTTAATGTGTTGGATGCCTCCACACGCGAAATGGTTATAGATCGCGTTATGGAAATTGATTCCAATGAATTTTGCTTGGAAGACCTGAAGTGGGTTGTGCTAATGGTACTATTCAACGTACCTGGCAAAGAGAAAGCCTACGCACAAATGGAAGATCTTTTGTTCGAAGAGCCAGATGGTGTTCTGCATTAATGCAGTTGTAGTCACTGGTATTTGAATCTTTACTTAAAAATGCGCTGTGAAATTACAGCGCGTTTAAGGCCTTAACGTCCAATACATGTCTAAAATAGACCATTCACTCTTTTCAGCGCACGAGCATGCTCTCGATGATAATTTCGGAGATTGCCCCGAGTGCGGTAAACCTCTTCATATAAAGAACAGTAAATCCGGCCCTTTTATCGGGTGTACGGGCTATCCGGAATGTAGCTTTAGTAAGCCACTGCACGATAAACAAACCACCATACTGAAAACCTTAGACGGTGTAGCCTGCCCTGAATGCGCATCCGACTTAGCCATAAAGAAAGGGCGGTTTGGCATGTTTATCGGCTGTACCAATTTTCCTTCATGCCATCACATAGAGCCCATTAAAGAAAAAGAAGATACTTTGGTGGATTGTCCAAAGTGTAAGAAAGGGCATCTAATCTCGCGTACTAACAAATACGGCAAACAGTTTTTTGCGTGCAACCATTATCCACAATGTCGATATGTGCTAAATTTCACGCCGGTTAATGAAAGCTGCCCAGACTGCGGTTGGGGAGTATTGATAGATAAAAAGGGGCAGTTACAGTGTCCTCAGCCTAGTTGTGGCTTTAAAAAGTAATTATACGAACAACTAAAGAAGAACTATACGTAGAGATTAAAACCATGTCTGATATCCAAAATGGGAACGTAAACACGTTTACCCCCGTTGAGGCTAACTCACCTGAAGTAGACCCTGTTGTTGCCGCATTCCAAGCTGGCAGTTTAATCGTTTATCCAACCGAAGCGGTAATGGGCATCGGATGTGACCCCGACAATGAAGCCGCTGTAAATGCGCTGTTAGAGATAAAACAGCGACCGGTAGAAAAGGGCGTGATATTGATTGCAGCAAACTACAGTCAGCTACTGCCTTATGTTAACGACAACGCCATTCGCCCTGACAGACGCACCGATATTTTTTCGAGCTGGCCAGGCCCTAATACTTGGCTATTACCTAAGTCGTCATCTGCGCCAGTTTGGTTAACCGGCAAGCATAGTAAAATAGCGGTGCGCGTAACTAATCACCCTGTAGTAGTGGAATTGTGCAACAAGTTAGGTAAACCGTTAGTTTCTACAAGCGCTAACCTGACCGGCCAACCGCCAGCCATCACCACTGAAGAAGCAAAAGCCGTATTCGCTGATTCCGTTTTTTATGTAGAAGGGGAAGTAGGCGGTGCAACTAAACCCAGTACCATTCGCGATGGTGACACAGCAGAGGTAATAAGAGCATGACATCAGCAGAATTACTGGACGGTAAAAATGCCGCTGAAGTAATAGAACAAGTAAAAAGCTATTTACTAGGGCTGCAAGACACCATTTGCCAAACCCTTGAACTTGCCGATGGTAAGGGCCAGTTTGTTGAAGACAGCTGGCAGCGAGAAGAGGGTGGCGGTGGCCGCTCTCGAGTACTAAAAAATGGTGCGGTGATTGAACAAGGCGGCGTTAACTTTTCCCATGTGTTTGGCAGTCAAATGCCGGCATCAGCAACGGCTAATCGGCCTGAATTAGCAGGAAGAAACTTTCAGGCTATGGGTGTATCACTCGTTATTCATCCACATAACCCGTATATCCCCACGTCACACGCTAATGTTCGCTTTTTCATTGCAGAAAAAGAGGGCGAAGCACCTATCTGGTGGTTTGGCGGCGGCTTCGACTTGACGCCATTTTATCCGTTTAAAGATGACGTTGTACACTGGCATGATACCGCTAAAAAATTATGTAAGCCGTTTGGCGATGATGTCTACCCTAAGTATAAAAAGTGGTGCGACGACTACTTTTACTTAAAGCATCGCAATGAAACCCGCGGAGTGGGCGGTTTATTCTTCGACGACCTGAATGAATGGGGCTTTGAACAGTCATTTGCATTTATGCAGGCTGTTGGTAATGGCTTCATCGATGCTTACGTTCCTATTGTTGAGCGCCGTAAGCAAACCGATTTCGGCGAAAGAGAGCGTGATTTCCAACTTTATCGCCGGGGCCGCTACGTTGAGTTTAACCTTGTATTCGACCGAGGCACTTTATTTGGACTGCAAACCGGCGGGCGCACCGAATCTATCTTAATGTCGATGCCGCCGCTAGCGCGCTGGGAGTATTGTTATACACCTGCACCGGGTAGCGCCGAAGCCAAGCTGACAGACTGGTTAAAACCTACTGATTGGTGATTAATTATTAAATAAGGCTGCGCTTAAATCCTTAAGCGGACCGCCGATAGCAGCTTTCACCTTTAATGACTAAAAAACGCCGCATTAACGTTAATGCGGCGTTTTTTTTGATCTATATCAAGGTCGAA
The DNA here is from genome assembly GCF_054960375.1 of Alteromonas sp. G4i35. Taxonomy (NCBI): domain Bacteria; kingdom Pseudomonadati; phylum Pseudomonadota; class Gammaproteobacteria; order Alteromonadales; family Alteromonadaceae; genus Alteromonas; species Alteromonas sp. G4i35. Next base: position 9,564 of record NZ_JBHNZD010000047.1, read on the forward strand.
TATCTTCAGTGTTTCAGTGAGTTATCAAGCTTGCGCTGGATCAATGTTTCTCATAACTACAGGCGTAAAGTAGCCCTATCTTAGTTAACCACAAATGAGACATATCATGCGCAAACACTTTTTATCTGCATCTGCACTTTGCCTTACTCTTGCTGCACTCTCACCTTTAGCTAGCGCTCACCAGCAGGGCGACTGGATTGTTCGTGGCGGTCTTACTACCGTTGCTCCTGACGAATCTACTTCTAACATCGTCGCGGGTGGAACTGATCTTGGCGTTGCCCTTAATATCGATAACGATACTCAGCTAGGTTTAAATGTAGCGTACTTTATTACTGACAACATTAATATTGAGCTGCTTGCCGCAACGCCGTTTAAGCACGACGTTAATTTTTCTGTTGCTGATCCGTTAGGGACGGGTAACCAGCTTGGTGAAGTCACGCATCTTCCTCCTACGCTTACCGCAAACTACTATTTTAATGATGCCAGCTCTGCGTTTCAGCCGTACATTGGTGCAGGTATCAACTATACCTTTATCTTTGATGAAGAGTTTACAGGTGCGAATGAAACAGCTGGCTTAAGCGACCTTTCGCTTGATAATTCATTTGGCTTGTCAGCACAGGTGGGAATGGATTACCAAATTGATACCAAATGGCATGTTAATGCATCGGTTCGATTCATTGATATAGATACCGAAGCAACCTTCAAAGTGGGTGATGCTGCTGGAAAGGTAAGTGATATTGAAATAGATCCTTGGGTGTATACCTTATCGGTGGGTTACACATTCTAATTATTAGTTCTACGCCTTATTAACTATTAGGCTTTCACAATTGCACTACTTTATGCGCCATAAAGAGCGTAGACAGTAACAGGGGAGTTGCGCGTTAAAAGGTTAATCCTTTCAACGCGCTTTTTTATTTTGTATTCACCATGTGATTGGCGAGTTGATCAAGTGCGTCTATCAACTGTTGAGCTAAGGCGATATCTTCAACCGTTTTAAACATGGCTTTTCGCATGCAATACATCCACTGCGCTTTTAACTCCGGTGTTACGGTATAAGGTAGGTGGCGTGCACGCAGACGCGGGTGGCCATACTGCTGCTGATAATCATCAGGACCACCAAGCCATAAACTTAAATAGAGAAAGAACACGTGGCGAATTCTGTCTAATGGCTGGGGGTGAATAGCTAGCAGTTCATTGGCGAGTGGATCGGTTTCCATTATGTCGTAAAACGTATTTGCTAATTCCCGTACTTTCTCCTCTCCACCTATACGTTCATATGGTGTACTCTGCGAAGCACGATTATCGCTTTTCTTCTTTATATTAAATAAGTCTCGTATTCCCATGAAAAAATTCGCTGTATTCGGAAATCCTATTGCACAGAGTTTATCACCAACTATCCATCAAATGTTTGCTGAACAAGTGGGAGAAAAGATTTCTTATGAAAAGATACTTGCGCCAGTAGATGGTTTTGTAGATGCCGCCAACGCGTTTTTAGCTCAGGAAGGCGCGGTAGGTTGTAACGTCACTATGCCTTTTAAGCTTGATGCATTCAACTTGGCAAAGGTAGATGACCAAGCAGCCAAAGATGCACAAGCTGTTAATACGCTAATGAATGGTGACAGCGGTGAAGTGTGGGGATACAACACTGATGGTGTAGGGCTGGTAAACGACTTGCTTAACAGCGGTGTGGAAATTAAGGGTAAGCGCGTGTTGCTTATTGGTGCCGGCGGCGCAGCCCGTGGCGTAATCTCCCCGTTAATAAAAGCAGGGGCCGCTTCTTTAACCATTGCAAATAGAACCAAAGCAAAAGCTGAAGAAGTAGTAAATGCTGCCTCTAACGCTAAAGTGCAGGTGGTCGCGCTTGAGGATATCGCAGATGTTGCGCCTCATATTATTATTAATTCAACAGCCGCCAGTTTAAGCAATGAATTGCCGTGCCGTTTAAATGATGGTGTTTTACAAAATTGTGAAGTGGTGTACGACATGGTTTATAAAAACTCACCCACGCGCTTTATGAGAGAGGCGGCCGAACTTGGTGTTAAAACACAAATAGATGGGTTAGGGATGCTGGTTGAGCAAGCGGCTGAAGCATTCTACATATGGACACAAAAGCGCCCCGATACTTCAGATATTGTAAAACGTGTCAGGGCTATCGTTGAGCAAGGTGAGAAGCGAAACTAGTTCGCTTCTTCAAGGTACTCATCTTTCAATACAACATAGTTAACGGCAGATTGTTTCAGGAATGCCATTTCGGCGTCGTTGAGCGGTCTTTTCTTTTGCATGGGGTTTCCAACGTAAAGAAATCCGCTTTCTAATCTTTTGTTCGGCGGCACTAATGTACCTGCACCAATAAACACATCGTCTTCAACAACAACACCATCCATTACAATAGCGCCCATGCCAACGAGAATTCGATTACCCAACTGGCAGCCGTGCAGCATACACTTATGCCCAACGGTAACGTCCTCACCAATAATAAGTGGGAAGCCGTTGGGGTTTTTCTCAGATTTACGGGTAACGTGTAAAACACTGCCATCTTGAATATTAGAACGGGCACCAATACGAATTTTGTTCACGTCGCCACGAGCTGCTACCAGCGGCCAAATACTCGCATCATCTTCTAAAACTACATCACCGACGATTCTTGCCGAGCCATCAACATAGACATTCTTTCCTAATGTAGGAGAAACACCTTTAAAACTGATTACAGGTTGTGCCATAGAACTCTCTTTAAGCGAAATTATGCAGGACATGGTAAGCCTTTTTTAAAGAAATGCATAAAACACATTAACATTTGATGATTAATCTTGTTATCGATAGCTAGCTTCAATCTTTTAAAGCGACAATGCTGATATACTATAGAAAAAAATCAAAATGCTATTTCTACGGAGAGTTCATGTCAAAGCGCTATGTACTATTTGCGGCACTGCCTTATTCCTATTCAATATTGCGACCTATTCAATCTGAGATAAGAAAGCGTGGTGGTGAAGTAGCGTGGTATCTGGAGCATAGCTGTGAAGACTTGTTACTTGCCGATGAGAAAAGATTAGCAACAGTTGAAGAGCTTGTTGAGTTCAATCCCGACGCGACTTTGACTCCCGGTAATTACATTTATCATTTTATTCCTGGTATTAAGGTAGGCGTATTTCATGGCTACTTTATTGGTAAGCGTGGCGAACAGACCTATCAAGAAGATTCCCATTTCCGCATTCGCGGGTGGTTTGACTTAATTTGTACACAAGGACCAAGCAGTACAGCACCCTATAAAATTCTAGAACAGCAGCATGGTAGCTTTAAGGCTTATGAAACAGGATGGTGCAAGGTCGATACCTATATAAAAGGAAAACGCCCGCCGGCATCAAATCCTCCAACGATACTTTACGGAACAACGTTTACTAAAGGTATTAGTTCGGCCGAGTCGGTTTTTGAAACTATCGAGAAATTAGCTAAAGAAAGAGACTGGAACTGGATCCTTACATTTCATCCTAAACTGCACGGCTCCGAAATTGTGGAACGTTATAAACAATTAGCTGCGTCTATAGATAACGTTAAATATCTACATAACGTTGACTTAGACAGTGTGAACGAAGCAAGTGTGCTTCTTTGCGATAGTTCATCCATCATTCTAGAATTTATGATGCAAGAAAAACCGGTGGTGACGTTCCGCAATACTAATCCAGGTCCTCATCTAATAGACGTGACAGAAACAAGTGAAATTGAAGCGGCTATAGATTACGCGCTTACGAAGCCTATTGAAGTAATTGATGCAATAAATGCTTATGTAGATCTTCATGAGAAATACAGGGATGGTCGTAATAGCGAGCGCGTTTTAGATGCTATTGATGACTTTATTCTCAAATACAAAGGAAAGCTAAAGCCGCATAAGCCTGGAATATGGCGTAAATTTCAGATGAGAAAGAAGACGGGATACTGGAAATAGGGTGTTTTTGCTGAATAAACGAGCATTCAAAACGAATATGACACTTTTTTTAAAATAAGTGTTGACGTGAGCGCTCATTTCCCTAAAATGCGCATCCGCTTCGGGGGAAAAGCAAAACAGCAAGCCTCCTGAAGTAAGTCTCTACTACCTTTGTAGGCCAGTAAG
>NZ_JBHNZD010000048.1:0-12934 GCF_054960375.1 Alteromonas sp. G4i35
AGCATAAAAATGCTGCTTTTTAATGTTTAATAAATATGGACTTACTTGCTAAACGTGTTTCCAAAGAAATCGCCGTCGTTCCACTTAGGCTTGTTCTTTTGGTTTGCTAGTGTCCAACCAATTTGCGCGTTAACCTTGGTGAAAGTCTCTGCCGCATTCCAGTTGAATGGCTGGTTAATGTCGTCGCTAGGCTTATGGTAGTGCGTAGATAAGAACTGACCAAACACCTTGCTGCCATCTACGTTAGGATCTTTAGACTTCAGACCCGGCACCATAAACACTGAAGGCACACCTTGCTTTACAAACGCATAGTGATCTGAGCGAGTGAATAACGCTTGCTCAGGCCATGGGTCAGGGCTTAGTTCAATGTTGGCATTCGCCGCCGCTTTTTCCACTGACTCTTGCAAATCACTGTGGTTCGCGCCAAACGCAATAACGTCTGCAAACTCGTAAGTCAAAATTGGCATATCTAGATTTACGTTCGCCACCATTGAAGTAACCGGTACAGTTGGATTACGAGCAAAATAGTCTGCACCTAGCAGGCCCTTCTCTTCACCCGTTACCGATACGAACAGAATTGAGCGCTTTGGCTTTTCTTCCATTTCGCTAAACAGGCGTGCAGTTTCTAACATCACTGACGTACCAGACGCATTGTCCATGGCACCATTGTTAATGTTGTCTTTCTTTACGGTCTTGGCAAAACCAATATGGTCAGAGTGAGCAGAGAAAACCACATACTCGTTTTTAAGCTCTGGGTCAGAACCTTCAAGTACACCCACAACATTTGGGCTAGTGATGGTGTCGTGTACGCTCGTCTTACTGATATCAACCACACCGTTTAACGCAAAGCCTTGCGGTACTTTGTCGGCTTCAAGCTGTGCATAAACGTCATCAAGGCTCTTTTCTGCGCCTTCAAATAACTTACGCGCAGCGCCTTCACTCATGTAAGCGCCACCTTTAAGCTGAGAAAAGCTGTTTGCAGGCTGACCACTGTCGTCTAACCATGCCATACGCGGCGTATGGATGTAGTTCAAACGGCTTTGATAAGGGCGTACCTTTTCATTTTTAGGCGTTGTGATAGTGATCATGCCAATAGCGCCATTGTCTACCGCATACTTTTGCTTTTGATAGCCAGACGCAAAGTGAGCGCCCTCTTCTGATGGAAAGTCGCTTGGCTTACCAGCAAGCGCTACAACAACCTTACCTTTTACATCTAAGTCTTTGTAATCGTTGTGAGATAGCTCATCAGCCACAATGCCGTAGCCCACAAAGACCATTTCACCTTTTACATTAGCCTCAGTGCTAAGCAAGCTCGGGCTAGCTAGATATTCTTTCGGGTAGTCAAAATCGACGGTTTCGCCGTTTTGCGTGAAAGTAAACTTGGGAGACTCTTGAACCAGATTCGCTTTGCGAAACGCTACGTTTTGCATGTAGCCGTCTGTACCCGCTGGCTTCAAACCATATTTAGCAAATTCGGTCGCAATATATAGCGCCGCAATTTCATGGCCACGAGAGCCCGTGTCACGACCTTCAAGCAAATCATCTGCTAGGAAAAACAGGTGCGATTTGATTCGCTGTGTATCAGGGTTAAAAGCATTGTCTGTCGATGCGTGGTTATGGGCAGTAGCAGCAAAGGTCATTGCTGTCATTGCACTACCTATAAGGAGTTTTTTTATCATTCTAATTTCACCATATAACTAAGTGTGCATCATGGTAACGCAGTTAATAGGCGGAATACCATTAAACTGCTTACGTTTACCATGTGTTTCCTACCGTTGCTCGCATTTTATGAGCAAGGTAAAATTGCCAGTCGCATGCCGGCTCAGCTTCCGGGTGTTTTTATTTTTTTTAGTGAAGAGCAGCATCTATGTCAAAAGACGACATTCTTTACCGCGTTCAGTTCATCAGCAACGGTGAGCGCTATGAGTTATACGTAAAAAGCCTTATGCAGGGCGCTTTGTTTGGCTTTATCGAGATAGGTGACTTTGTGTGGGATACTCACACAAGTGTTGTTGTAGACCCTAGTCATGAAAGGTTGAAAACCGAATTTTCTGAAGTAACAAAAACTTATGTACCGATGCACAACATTTTGCGCATTGACGCCGTAAATAAAAAAGGTTCAGCCAAAATTACTAAATTAGAAAATAAATCTGATAAAGTAACTGCTTTCCCTAGTCCAATATATACACCAACGAAAGAGTAACCGCCGGGTCATTCCGGTGAAGGTTGCCGGAGACCCTTATGTATCGCTATGTTTTAGCAGCATTATTATTTATTTGCAGCGTTAGCTCATCTGCAAAGGACCTTAACGATGAAAGCTTGTATCAACTACTTGATGACATTTGGCAATACGAGCTTTCGGTTTCCCCGCTTCTAGCTTCTCGCGAAGGCGATACTTCACTCGCTCACGTATTACCAGACAACTCTCCCAAAGCCCTGAAAGCACAAAATGAACAATGGCGTACTTTTCAAAAGGCCTTAAGTCAGTATAAAAAAGAAGACATCTCTACTGATGCTTATATTGCCTTGCTGATGCAACAATATCGTTTAGCTAACTATGTGGACGAATATACGTATCGCGCGCATTTAGTGCCTATCAATTCAGAATATGGCTTCCACGGTGCAATGGCCTCGCTTCCTAATTTATCCACCTTTAAGCGCGTAGAAGATTATCAGGCCTACATTAGCCGCCTAAATGCGCTGAAACCTTATTTTGACCAACAAATTGCGTACATGAAACAGGCTCTAAAAGAAGGCTACACGCAACCTAAAGTCGTGCTGAAAGGGTTTGAGAACTCGGTGGCGTCATACATTGTTGAAAATGCCGAGGACAGTGGCTTTTATTCTCCATTTACCCGTTTTCCAGAGTACTTTACTGCCGAGCAAAAATCAGCGCTAACGGAGCAAGGCAAGGCTGCCATAACCAGCAGCGTATTGCCTGCGTATCAAATGTTCTACGACTTCATGGTAGATGAATACATTCCCAACGCCCGTGAAGATATTGCCGCGAATAACTGGCCTGATGGCGTGGCGTATTACGCCAATAGAGCCAAGCATTACACCACCACGGATATGACGCCTCAGGAAATCCATGATTTAGGGTTGTCTGAAGTAAAACGCATTCGCGCGCAAATGCAGCAAATTGTGGATGAGCTTGGCTTTGATGGCGACATTAACGACTTCATTGCGTTTTTACGCGAAGACCCGCAATTCTATGCCACCAGCGCTGAAGATTTACTAAAAGAGGCGTCGTTCATTGCAAAGAAAATGGACGCAAAGCTTCCTTCGCTCTTTGAGTATCTGCCAAGAACGCCTTACGGTGTAGCGCCTGTACCAGACGCTATCGCGCCCAAATATACAACGGGCCGTTACATTCATCCTAGCCGCGATGATCAGCCAGGATATTACTGGGTAAACACGTATGCCCTCGATAAGCGCCCTTTGTATGCATTGCCTGCACTGACCTTGCACGAAGCAGTGCCTGGCCACCATCTTCAAATATCGTTGGCAGCAGAGCTTGAAGACTTACCTATGGTACGTCGTAACACCTATATTTCAGCGTTTGGTGAAGGCTGGGGTCTGTACTCTGAGTTTTTAGGTATTGAAGCAGGTATTTACGAAACGCCGTACGACAACTTCGGTCGCTTAAGCTACGAAATGTGGCGTGCGTGTCGCTTGGTTGTGGATACCGGTATGCACACGATGGGCTGGAGTCGTCAACAAGCGGTTGATTATATGATGGAAAACACCGCGCTTTCAGAACACAACGTAAATACTGAAATAGACCGCTATATCTCTTGGCCAGCGCAAGCCTTGTCTTACAAGATTGGTGAAATCAAAATTAAAGGCCTTCGCAAGAAGGCAGAGAAAGCATTAGGCGAGCGTTTTGATGTGCGTAAATTCCACCGCGCCGTGTTAGAAAACGGCTCAGTTCCACTGTTTATCTTGGAGCAAAACATCAATACGTTTATAGAAGAACAAAAGGCACAATAAACATGATCGTTGCATTTGGTGTTATTGTATTACTTATCCTGTTTTTAATTTACTTTGTGCTGCGAGCGCAGAATTTACAGAAAGAGCTGGCGCTATTGCGTCACTCGAATAAACAGACCAAGAACAAGGTTACGTATGCTTATCGCAACCTTGTTCTTGTTACAGATGCGTTGGAGAAAAATCTTACTGCGCGTATTGAAAGCGCCTATAAAAGCCGCCTTATCGACCAAACTCAATACAATGCGCTGCACCCGCTTATGCGCAACTTTTCGACTATCGTCATGGCCTGTTGTGAGAAAGGGATGTCATTTGAGGAGTCACTGAATAAGGTGCTGCTTAATGAAGAAGTGACGCTTGAGGAAATTCGTGAGGTGGTGAAAGCACTCCCTAGCAACGTGCGTATGGTGTGGTCAAAAAATACGGCCGACGGCTTCATTGCTTTTTGCCAAACCGTTACAGCAACAGTAAGTGGCACGACTGCAAAGGCTCAAAAAGAACCATCTGAAGAGTAACATTTTACTCTACGTCCCTCGTTAACGCCTATACAGCGCTAACTGTATGGCAGGGTCGTCTGCTTTGCTATGTAGTAAGGCCTGCGACCCTAGCCATGTTCCCACTCTTTTAAAAGTTTAATCTTTTTACCTTTCCAAACTAATCAGTAAGTTAGCGCTTAAAACGACAAGTCAAAAACCTTTTGTCTTGAAAAGGGTTATTGCTGCACTATAATACTGTATAAAAATACAGTTTATTTTGAGTGCCATGAATAAATCGTTATCCGTGCTTAATAACCACCCGCATATTTGGCGGGCCAGAGATCAGAGACAAGGTGAAACCAAGTTTTCACTGGGTTTTCCGCGTCTGGATAAAGCACTTAACGGTGGCGTTACATCTACAGGTCTTGTCCGTATCTCTTCGTTAACCGGCATGGGTGAACTTTCACTCTTTAAACAGGTTATATGCCAACACCGTACGCATAAGCTGGTGGTATTTATTAACCCTCCCGGGCTACTACAGTCGCCGTGGTTAGAAAACTTGGGGCTTAAAGCGCAACAAGTGCTGGTAGTAAAACCAAGTTCTGAACAAGAGTCTTTGTGGGCAGCAGAGCAATGTTTAAAAAGTACGGCTTGCCATTGCGTAGTGCTGTGGAGTAATGCTGTAAATCAAAAAGAAGCGCGACGCCTGCAGGTAGCGGCAACGCATAATGATGCGCTGTGCTTGCTGTATACTCCACCGCAACAGCAGGCCTCACAGTTAGGTTACCCAAAGGCTAACATGGGGAGCGATTCACAAGCCAACCTGTCGAATGAAAGCGACAGTGCATTACCCATTACGTTGGATATTGCGCTAAAAGGTAAACCCCACGCTTTGGCGGTGAACATACGCAAGCAGCGTCATGGGTGGCCCAAAGATAACATTGTTATTTCCCATCGGTGGACCCCCGACAATCACGCCATTAAATGGGCCATGGCACACAACACGCTTTCCGATCAGGCATTACACTCTGTGAGCTAATGATGCTGTGGGCTTATATTTACTGCTATCAACTAACTTTAGACAGCCATATCAAAGCGGCTAGAAGTAAGCGTGCACATAGCCAGTTGTCGAAGCACGAAACTAACAACCAGTATTCAGCGTTAGCGTCGAATACTCCCGTTGCTGTGTACTGCAGTAAAACAAACAAAATTACGCAGTGTAATGATATTGCGAAAAAAGAAGGCATTGAAATTGGGCATGGGCTAGCCCAAGCGGCGGCGCTATGCCCTTACGTACATATTCTGCCTTTCAGTGAAGAAGCCGAAAAGCATATGCTGACGCAGTTAGCCCATCGGCTTTACCCCCTGGCTTCTGACATCGTCTTAGACAACCACATTCACTCGAATAGTGTCAGCGGTCTGGCAGTAAGGCTAGATAACCTAACTCATTACTATGGCGGCCATACGCCACTGTGGAAAACCTTAACTCAAGCTCTGGCTGAAGCAGATATTCGTTATCATTTTGCTAGCGCATGGACAATTGAGGCCGCAAAAGTATTAGCGCTTCATAAATTTAATACCTACTTACATACATCCGATGACATAAAAAAAGCGCTAAGTGCATGCCCGCTTTCTATTACGGCTCTATCTCCCAAAGTCATTGACTCATTGGCAAGGGTGGGCGTTTCCTGCGTACAACAGCTACTGGCCATGCCGGTACAAGAACTGGGTCGGCGCTTTGACAATAACACTATTATGTATCTTACTGCGTTAAGGGGAGAAACCTTTCCACGCGTTACGTTATTTAGGCCTTTGGAGCACTTCGATAACTTTATCCTATTGCCTTTTGATATTGAAAACACGCAGCACCTAACCCCTTTTGTCACCCAGCAGTTTGAGCATTTGTCTCACTATTTACGGGCAAGAAACTTATATACATCCAGCATCAGTGTACATATTCATTTCAGAGAAGCACCTGTAATGGATATTAATATACGTTCGGCACTGCCTCAGTCCTCAGTACAAAGTTGGCTGCCGTTGTTTAGTCTTAAAACTGAGAATCTGGTGTTGCCTGAGCCAGCTACAGCCATTGCGCTTACCTGTCAGCAATTTGAAGAAATGGATACGCAGAATGGCGACTTTTTTAGCGACAGATTTAACGATATTGCACAAAAGCAATTAATTGGGCGCTTAAACGCGAAGCTAGGCGATAACAGTACGTTTCAACCTCGCGCTGCCGACAGCCATCAGTTTGAATATATGACGGTGACGGAGTCGAGCACCGGTAACTGCACCCGTAATTATGCTTATAGCAGTGACATTACGCCCACCTTCACTTTTGATGTACCTAAACCGCTTATTCAGGCTACCCAAATTTGCTTTGGCCCCGTGCGATTACATAGCGAGTGGTGGCATGACAGCCCAACAAAGCGTGATTATTTCATCGCCCAAACTGAGCAATCCGTAAGGCTTTTAGTGTTTAAAGATGAAGAGAGCCGCTGGTGGGTGCAGGGCCTTTTTTGCTAGCGGTATGCGGTTAAAGAAAAAGGTAAAGGCAATATCATGAAATACAGTGAGCTCTTTTGCCAAAGCAATTATAGTTTTCTTTGCGGTGCCTCTTCCCCCGCAGAGCTTGTTACCACGGCTTCTTTCCTTGGTTACGACGCACTTGCCATTACCGATGAATGCTCAGTAGCGGGAGTGGTACGGGCTTTCGACGAAATTAAGCATCAGGGCCTACCGATTACGCTTATTGTGGGTAGTTACTTTGTATTTGATGACACTTTATCTTTTGTGCTGTTGTGCCCGAACAAAGCGGCCTATAGCGAACTATGCCGAATTATTACTAACGCGAGGCGTCGCTCTGATAAAGGTGAATACCAACTAGCTGAGTGGGACTTGCGTACCATTCGCCATTGCAAATTCATTTGGCTACCAAGCGGCAAAGAAGCTAAAGACAAGCATTGGGCTGAATGGCTGCAAAAACACCCTAGTATTGATGCCTATATTGGCGCTCAGCGCCTATTAGACGGAAGGGATCACCACAGGTTTGCGCATTACAATCATCTGCAGTCTGCCTATCCTTTTCCTGTTATTGCCTGTACAGGTGTACTCATGCATCACGCTGACAGACTGCCGCTTCAACATGTATTGCATGCTACTAACGTGCATACCAGTGTAGACAAAATAGGTCGGGATGCGTTGAGTAATGCAGAGCGTAGTCTGCGAACCGTACAAAAAATTAAGAAGCTTTACCCTGAGAAATGGATTGCCAATACCAATGCCCTTGCTCACGCTTTCACATTTTCTTTAGAAGAGCTGCGCTACCACTACCCTGCGGAACTTGTACCTGAAGGGTATACACCCACATCGTATTTACGGGAACGTGTAGAGGCCGGTATAAAAGTGCGCTTTCCTGAAGGTATAACCCCTGATATTCGCCAAACCATAGAAAAAGAACTTACGCTTATTGCCGAGCAAGAGTATGAGTATTTCTTTTTAACCATTTACGACATTGTTCAGTTTGCCAAGCGACAACGCATTTTGTACCAAGGGCGCGGCTCTGCGGCCAACTCGGTAGTGTGCTATTGCTTGGAAATAACCGCAGTAGACCCAAGGCAAATAAGTGTGCTGTTCGAGCGCTTTATTTCCAAAGAGCGTAACGAACCGCCAGATATTGATGTGGATTTTGAGCATCAACGCCGTGAAGAGGTCATCCAATACATTTATCAAAAGTACGGCCGGGAAAGAACCGCTATCGCGGCTACGGTTATTTGCTATCGCTTCAAGTCAGCGTTTAAAGATGTGGGCAAGGCGCTGGGCTTTAGCGAATCACAGCTTGATTTTGTGGTAAAGCAGATTAATCGCCGAGACAGCGTTATTCCGTGGAAATCCCAGCTGGCAGGGCTTGGGCTAAACCCTGAAGAGCCTAGGGTGCAGCAGTTAATTACCCTTACCGAAGCTTTACTGGGCACGCCCCGACATTTGTCGCAACATGTAGGCGGTTTTGTTATTAGCGCAGGGCCGCTCTACGATCTTGTTCCTGTTGAGAACGCCGCGATGGAAGAGCGTACTATTATTCAGTGGGATAAGGACGACATTGAAACCTTAGGCCTATTAAAAGTCGATGTGCTGGCACTTGGGATGTTAAGCGCTATACGTCGCGCATTCTCTCTTATCAATAAACAATATCCTGTTGAAACCAGTATTCCGTTCATTACTAAGCTTGGAGATGACAAACAAGTTTTCGATATGATTTGTCGGGCCGATACGGTAGGCGTTTTTCAAATAGAATCACGGGCTCAGATGTCTATGCTGCCAAGGCTCAAACCTCGTCGCTATTACGACTTGGTTGTACAAATAGCCATTGTACGGCCAGGTCCGATTCAGGGTGATATGGTCCACCCTTATTTGATACGCCGACACGGTAACGAAACCATTAGCTACCCATCTAAAGATGTGGAGAAAGTTCTGTCTCGAACCATGGGCGTGCCTATCTTCCAAGAGCAAGTGATTCAGCTTGCCATGGTTGCAGCTGGCTTCAGTGGCGGAGAAGCCGATCAACTGCGTCGCGCCATGGCGAGTTGGAAAAAAGACGGTAGAATTTTTGAATTCAGAGACAAGCTCATTAAGGGGATGACGGATAAAGGCTATGACAGTACGTTCGCCCACAACTTATTTGAACAAATAAAAGGCTTTGCAGGTTACGGCTTTCCTGAATCGCACTCAGCATCTTTTGCCGTATTAGCTTATGTGTCTTGCTGGTTGAAGTTTTACTTTCCTGTTGAGTTCTACGTAGCGCTGTTAAATAGCTGGCCCATGGGGTTTTATTCTCCGTCTCAGTTAGTTCAAGATGCTAAGCGTCACAACATACGGGTAGAAGCGCCCTGTGTTAACCAATCTGTCGTTGAGCATTCTCTGGTGGTACAAGGCCAAAAAAAACACATTCAGCTTGGTCTTAAGCTTATTAAAGGCTTAAGTGAAGCATCGTCTCAGCTTATCGTGGAAAACCGTTCAGACAAAAGCTACACCAATGTTGAACAATTACAGCAGCTATCGCTTAAAAGTCACGAACTAGAGGCACTGGCCAGCGCCGATGCCCTTCGCACTATTTCAGGCAATCGATATGAAACTCGCTGGCGAATTATGGATACTCAAACGCGTTTACCACTGTTTGATACTGACGATTTTTATGCAGATAAAAATGCCACACCGCTGGGTGCTGCACCGACCGAGGCAGAAAACTTACTTGAAGACTATGCCTCAACCGGCTTATCAGTAAATAACCACCCTATTTCTTTACTCAAGAAGCAGCATAAGCTTAAAGACATAAGCTGGTCCAATTCACTTAAAGACAAGACCAATAAATCTGTTGTAAAAGTGCTTGGCGCAGTAACAGGTCGTCAAGCACCAGGCACTGCCGCAGGTGTTACCTTTCTGACTTTGGAAGATGATATAGGCAATATGAACGTTGTGGTGTGGCAAGCTACCGCTCGTGCTCAGCAACAAACATTCTTAAAAGCTAAACTGCTACAGGTAAATGGTATTATTGAACACTCCAAAGAGGGAGTTATTCATATCATCGCAGGTAAGCTTATTGATCGGACGCCGTGGCTCGAAAAGCTGTCATTAAGTTCAAGAGATTTTCACTGAATATTTTACACCCGCAAAACGATAAATTATGGTGTATAGATACGCGATTTATTTTTGTATTAAAAAACTTCCTCTCAAGGAAATGCTTCAAAGATAATTTATTTGTATATTGTAAATTGCTGTAGTCATTTTGGAGTGTAGAATGATGCGATGTATTGGGCTTTTCATTGGCTGTTTGTTTAGCCTTAATATTTATGCAGATAAATATGTGATTGGCGCACAAAACTTAGCTTATTTCCCCCATTACGATTTTGCATCATCAACAGATAAAGGGGTTGCCTGGTCAATTTTAGAAGCGTTTTCTGAAGCTTCGGGACACGAGTTTGTGTATTTAAGCTTGCCTATAAGACGGCTTCAACTCGAGTTAGTTAAAGGTAATGTTGACTTTGTATACCCTGATAATAGAGGCTGGTATAACAGCATTACCACTTCAAATGACAAGTACTTTTCCCTCCCATTAACCAGCGCAGTAACGGGGACAATTGTAAAACGACAGAACGCTGGGAAAGGCATCGAAAAGATAAAAAACCTCGCTATGCCGTTAGGCTTCACACCGGTAAATTGGCAAGAAAGAATAGACACTCAACGAACCCAAATAACTTGGGTTACGGATATTCAACAAGGCTTGGCGCTTTTGTACCAAGAACGTGTAGACGGGTTAGATTTAGAGTATTTCGTTAGCCAGCGATCTGCTCCTCTATCATATGAGCAAGACGCATTTACTTTAGATTTGACACTTCCACATAATGAAATTCCTTTTTCCCTATCTACGCTTTATCATCAAGACATTATTAATGAACTTAATAAGTTCATATCCTCAAATCCAGAATTAATTGATAGTATAAAAACAAAATACGGAATAACCCCTTTCGAGCAGTTGTCTCAGAAGCTTTTGATAGAACAAGGATTGAAAATTGAAGAGGTTTGGAAATAGTATTCGTCGCTTTGTGCAAATGGTTGTACTACCAGTTGCATGCACACTTTCAAGCCCTTTTGTTTCAGCCGACACCTATATCGTAGGCGCTCAAAATATTGAATATTATCCGTATTACAACTTCTCATCGGATTATGAAAAGGGGTTGGGTTGGGCTATTCTTGAAGCATTCTCAAAGCAAAGCGGACATCGCTTTGTATACTTGAGCATGCCAGTTAAACGCCTTCAAATAGAGTTAAAGAAAGGCAATGTAGACTTTGTCTTTCCCGACAACTCTAGATGGTACGATCAAATAACCCACGGCCTTAAAAAGGTTTACTCTAAGCCGCTAACTGAAACGTTCGCAGTCACTTTGGTTAAAAGTGAAAACGTAGGCAAGGGAATGAACCATATCTCTAGAATTGCGACACCAGACGGATTTTCCCCTGTAAAGTGGGAACAGCAAATTAAGAACGGTACCGTTAAGGTAACAGGCGTAAACAGTATTTATGATGGGCTTAATCTTCTACAGAGCGATAACGTAGATGCTTTAGATGTGGAATATAATGCCGCTAAAAACGTTGCTCGTCGCTTTCCGCAAATGGGACCATTTGCCGCTGATTTAACCCTGCCACACAACGTTGTCTCATTTTCGCTATCAACCTTAAAACACCCCGAGATCATTGCCGAGCTCAATACATTCATACTTTCAGAATCTGAAAGCATAAATAAAATTAAAGCGAAGTATGGTATTGAAGATACAAAGCAACTGATCGAGCGTCTGATGGAAGAGCAACATGTAAGTGCAGATACACGCTGGACACCTTTGTAAAAACTTCAACAGTGTCAGTAAATTACACTACTCGCGTGGAATAGTTCGGCATTTAGTTTTTATTATCTCTTTGAAATTAAAATAATTTTCAATTGGAAAAAATTTTGCTTGTTGATTATCAGATCAAGGAGCAATTATGAAACAGGCATCACTACTTCTATTTTCTTTTTTCATTATTTTCACCGCAAGTAGCGTACACGCGAAACAAACCGTGAGTGTAGATTATATGCACGGCTTTGACGATATCGATGGTATGCGCTTCGCGTACAGACCAATTGAACAAACGCTTACTACTGATTGGTTTGGCGACCTAAAGCTATACTGGGAAGTGAGTGCCGTAGTGTGGGAGTATGGTGAAAACGATACACATAGTACAAGCTACGGCGCGTCATTAACTCCTGTATTTATGAAACAGGTTTCAACGCTCTATGACAAATATCCCGTATATATAGAAGCGGGGATAGGAGCGAGTTACATAGGTAATCAGAAAGTCGCTGGTAAAGATATTGGATCTAACTATCAGTTCGAAGACAGATTAGGTGTTTTTGTAGAGATCGATAAGAAACAACATGTCGCACTGCGCTATATGCACTTTTCAAACGGCGGCTTCAACAATGACAACCCCGGATTAGACTTCCTAAACCTATCCTACGCCTACCACTTTTAAAGAAATGGGGTCAGAGTACATTTTCATTCCGCAATCATTGGGTCAAGGGCTGTTTTGATTTCGAGGAGAATTGGAAGTATTAATGTACTCTGACCCCAATTTTCTGTTTCTTCCAAACGCAAAAAACCCGCCGTTAGGCGGGTTCTTCTTAATGGGACCTGGCAGTGTCCTACTCTCACATGGGGAAACCCCACACTACCATCGGCGCTAACACGTTTCACTTCTGAGTTCGGAATGGAGTCAGGTGGTACCGTATCGCTATGGCTGCCAGGAAAAACTGGTTTGCAGTAGCGTTTACTGCGTAAAGCTGATGCTTTATCAACTTTACTAAATTCTGTGAGCTCGCATACATAAAATGCTATAGCTTCTATATAAAGCAAAAAACCCGCCGTTAGTCGGGTTCT
>NZ_JBHNZD010000049.1:0-12423 GCF_054960375.1 Alteromonas sp. G4i35
GACTTTTGAAATGACATTGTGGTTTTAAAAGTTACAACGTAATTTTATTTACCAACAAGTTTGCCTGAAGGGAGTATACGGGATGAATCATCTTCACAGGTTTCATTACATTGTCAAACACCCAAGCCTCGTATGGAGGCAGCCAAAGCGGCTGTTCATGCTCAGCCATATGAGAAGTCGCTCTTCTCTATTATCACACATACTTGGTTCTAATGAAGCTATAGCTGGGTACAGTGAACTCAGCATTAGATACAAAAACACTGGCTCACTGCTCGATCAGAAAATAGCTTTGCATCAAGACGGACTGGAAATAAATTCCAACACAATACTTTTTGATAAGGTCCTCCATAATAGCTACGATTTTAAAAAGGCAGAACTTTTAAATAAAGATGAGTTTAAAGTAATTGTTATGGTTAGGCCGCCAGAAGCAACCGTCAAAAGCATAGTTACAATGGGCAGAAAGCAGGGTAACGCAAAATATGGCAATATCGATTGGGCATGTGATTACTACATTGGGAGACTGGATAAGCTAGTACGTATTTCGCAACACCTCGATGATTATATATTTGTGAATTCCGATGACATTGTGAATTGCCCTGACGAGACTTTGACTAGGCTGACGAACTCTCTAAATTTGAAGACTCCTTTATCAACAGAATACTCATCCTTTAATAAAACAGGAATGAAAAAGTCTGGTGATACCTCTGATAATATTAAAAAAGGGAAAATAGTACTTACACGTGAAAATAACGACATTACTATATCTGAGTCGTTATTAAAAAATCTAAATAACTGCTACGAGTCTTCGTTTCGTAAGTTAAGTGAAAAAGCTGCGTTATAAATCAGTAACCTTGGAGTAGAGCACTATTAATTTATAGTGCTCTTGGCAAAACTTAATAGTATGTTCTCCATGCAAGGAGAATGGAAATCTTCATACCAACCATCTAACTCAAAAGCTTTCAGTAAGTTTGATGCGAGCTCAACCTGCTCCTGCGTTATGTTTTCTTTCCAGATTGTCAGTGGATCTTTGTTCTCTATGACGGAGCTTCCTTTAAACGATACAATAGAAGATTCTCTTAATTTGTTTGGAGTTAACTCAGCGTTTTGCTTCTTCCCACTAAAAGCTAAAGCCTCACCTATTTCTCTTTGAGGATCCTCTAAAACTTGCTCGTAACAAATAATGTGAATTTCATCTAGTGTAAATTGCTTAGAAATGACCTTATGTATAACGCACCAATTCAATATTTGCTTCTCTATATAATCGTTCCTTTGTGCGACTTTTAAAATTACTTCACCCAACCCTTTTAGGTGCGTGGCCATTAACGCTTTGTCATTTAAAAAGATTTCTGGCGAACTTGGCCAGTTCCAACGTTTAGTGACATATTTGGATGCAGCCACTGACAGTGGGTTTCGTACGAGGAGTATTGGCTTAACAAATGGAAATTGGAGTACAGACCATTTCGCGTGCAAATTAGCGAAGACATCTTTTACCAATAAGCCCTCATAACTATCAGAAAGAAGCTCTTTATCTATCCATGAATTCGTAAGGGAACCGTTGAAAACAGAAGCCATGTACCGTTTTAACGCGGGGTTTTTTGAATCCGCATCTACGAACATATTTTCTCTGAACTCCTTTGCCCCGTTTACTTTTTTAGGGTGAAAAGGCTCAAACATTTCTCTATATGATTTATCCGCGTTTAATAAGCTTGCTATCCAAGTTGTTCCGCTTCTCCCGTCTCCAATAAGCCAGATAACATTTGAAAAATCACCACGTGAGGTTGCTTTTCTAACTCTGAAGAAGTTTCTAAATTCGGTCAGTTTGCTGCTTACGTATTTCGTTACAGATTTTCGCATTAGTTTACTTTCAAATTATGTGTTGATGTGTTAGCTCTTGGTGGAAAGCTACGATCTTAAGCTACTATGTTTAGACGATCGGATTTTGTTTCTTAGCAAGTAATAGGACTTGCTTAAATATTTTCTGTAACTGAAACTTCCATTTAGACTCTTCAACTTTGAGCCTACATGAAGCAAAGAAAGTGTGGTCTTGTACAAAGACTCATTACCTAAGTGATTGTTGTATACAACGCCTAAAGAAGACAATACGGCTTTGGAGCTTTTAGGTGCCAGGTTTCTATAAATTGCTTGTGAAGCAACTTTTCGCTGCTTGTCGCCATTTTGAGATGTAATACTATTAGAATGTATCCGATAGCCAAACAAAACCTCATTCAAGAGACCTATCTTAGTTTTTGATATTAGACGTGTCCAAAGCTCGAAATCTTCTGCGAGGTGATAATCTGCATCATAATATATATCGTTTTTATTGAGTTTGGTCATATCAAACATAGCAGTGGGATGACAAAGTGGACAACCAAACAGAAGCTCGACAGGTTCTATCGAACGTGCTTTTTTTGAAACTTTTGATCGCATGATATTCCCAGTCTCATCTAAAAGCTCAATTCCTGTAAACGCCACTCCAATTTGGTCATTACTTCGTAGAAAATCAATTTGTCTATTTAACCTGTCATGCAAGCAAACGTCATCAGCATCCATTCTTGCAATATAATCACCAGTACTGCGGTCAATCCCTTCATTGAGTGTTGATATTAACCCAAGGTTTTCTCTAGAAAAGAATCGAATCCGTTCATCATTGTAATTCTCTATTATCTTTTTGGACTGGTCTGTTGAGCCGTCATCAATCACTATTATTTCAAGATTTCTATAGGATTGTGTGCATATGCTATCTAGAGCTAATTTGATATATCGCTGCGCATTGAACACTGGAATAATAACCGAGACTAACGGTTTAGCATTTTCCATTCTACTTCCCTTAGTGCTATTTTAACCAATTTACAACTTTGAGATGCGCTTATTGTGACAATCTAGTAGTTACTAAAGATTATATCGTTAAAAATAAGCTCAGCCTTTTACTGTAAGTGAGTTTTATAAATATTATCTAGCAGAAATTGCGCCAAAATATTCATGGGACAATCAATTTCAAGAGTGTAGTTTAATTGAGAAATATTATCTGAGAGTGATATTTTTAATGACCATTCTATCCCTATTACGCCAACTCTCGATGTCATCGTTATCCAAAACCAGTAGAAGGTAGTTAACCTTACCCTTGACGTACTTTCCAATGGGGAAAGTTATAACTCCAGAGCTCGCATTATAGTAATCTTCTGCTCTAACCCCCCATGCCTGAGTACCATGGAACTTTATGACTCTTGAACTATTTAAATTTGTATCAGTTTCAAACCCTATCCCTACAACTTCAGGTCTGCCTTCTACTTGGAGTTCTAATTCCAGCACAGAATTCTCTGTAAGCGTGTAACTTATTGGGAACATTTGCCAATTATTTCCAGTAAGCGTTACGGTGTTGTCTTTGTCTATTGAAGTTTCGCCGTATTTAAATTGCTTTGGAAAGCCGACATGGTCTGTCGAATTAGGCTCAAATATCCATACGTTACTTTTGGGCTCAATAACAGACTGTAAAAGTATTGTTGATGAAAAATTAGGAATTCTGAACTCTTCTGAAATGAATAGAGTAGGGTCTGTGCTTTCTTTCAATGAGGTAACGTATGATATGTCGTCTGATTCTGGGTGCTCTAAAAGATTATCAATATTAAATTCATATCTAGAGTCCATTGTATCTTCGTTATAGCAAAGATCATTGGTGCTTGTGCTACCTATATACTTTTCTTTATCAAAGATACAGTAACCTACGGAGTAGCCAGTGTTTTTGGTAAAAACTATATTGTTTTGCGTCGTCACCCAGAAGGTGGTGTCGTTATTTACTTTAGATGCTGCAATACCGTTGCGGTCCACATCTATTACATTCTCGAATATGAATGTTCTACCCGCTGGCTTGGAAATGAGGCCGCCAGCTTTTATTGCAGTCCACTCTTTACCTGTTTCATCGCCAAGATTGTAGATGTGATTATGAAAAATATAGCTTGGCCCAAGCGTGTTAGGGGCAATACTTACCCCTACATAGCCTTGTTCCATTTCATTATCATAAACCAAAACATTTTGTTGTCCGCCATCTATTTCGATGAGGTCATCGTTAGCATAGGCGAGATAATTTCCATAGATCGCTGAATTTTTAACAAAACCACCTCGTCTTTCGAAATTCTTTCTTCCCTCTATTACATCATTGAATCTATGGTTAGGCGCACCGTAAAAACGATTGTTCCTAACTACAAATTCACCTCTATAAGCTTCACTATCATGATATGCCCAAACTTGAAGTGCATTTGCACCTTTTGGGTGCCCGGCTTCCCAGCTATTGGCACCTAAGTTTGGACTATGCACTTCACATTCCTCAATCACAGCGATGCCGCTTCTTTCGAGATAAATACCAGAATCGTAATTGATAGGGGAGTTTGTGGTCGGGCTCGCGTAGGCTACGCCATCACGTATATCTACAGCCTCTCTTCCAAATTCTGAGATATTGCACCCTTTGATCCATATGTGGTGGGCTTTCTTTGCAAAAATACCGTATCGTTGCCCTCCCTTGACGGTAAGGTTCTCTAACATGATGTACGACTGCGCTCCAATATTTACAGCGGCCAACTCATCACTAGATGCTTCGATTACTGGACCATCACCAATAATTTTTGCATACCCGTTTTCGCCACCGCTTATATTTAATGCTTCTAAATCAAGTTGGCCCCCAGTATAGATATCTGATAGATAGTATATTTTTTCCGGATCAATGGGAGGTGAATCTGGTTTGGTTTTGGTTCTAAAGGCATACTCCTGCTCAGCGCCGTTTGCGTCGGTAATTCGTACTTCGATATGGTAGGTCGTGTCTGCATTTAGGTACACGATACTGCCTGCAAACGAACCGAAGATGGGTTCCCATGATAAGTTTAAGCCTTCGCGCCACTGGGTTTCACTATCTTCCCTAAAGCGAACTGTTGCGGTACTCGACTCGTCTTGCCCATAAATAACCAATCCAATAGAGTTAATGAGTGGCGTTACTGTGTTTGTAAAACCAGCTGCAGAAGCTTTGAAAGTGGTCGAGGGATCTAATCCTGCAGCTATTGCAGATTCGTAGACTTCATTGTTTGTTAACCCTGAATGAGTTGAAATTAATTTCTTCCATTTAGCACTATCTATAGGGAACAGGGAAAATAATGCCGTTGCTTCTGCGCTGTTTATTGAAGACAAGCGTGTTTTGATTTCCTCTTCATCTGTAGATATGGAAACACTTAACACCTTTTTGCTATACAAACTCGCAATTTCGTCGCGATATAGCTTTATCTGGCGTTTCTCGGGGTTAGAATCTTGGTAGCGAAGAAGGAGTTCGTTGATAGTGTTACTATTTGCGTTGTTGGCCATCAGATAGGCATTAACCTTATCGCCTAATTGTACGCCGCTCCCAGTCATGGCGCTCTTATTACTATTACTCGCACACGAGACAATAAAGTTGAGAGAGAACAAAAGAAGCAAGAGACTGCTCGTAAGCATGGGAGATTTCATGATCTGTCCTTGTGAATGTGGAAAAAGATAAAAACGAAAAGAAGGACTGCTTGTAAAAGGGTAGTGGTATCTCATATACGTAGCAAGTGATGTCTGAAGATCTTTACAATCTAAGGTTCACAAAAATATAACCCCCAGAGCGTAATACTAAATGGTGGAAAAAACGGAACTTAAATTGCTTAAACTATTTTTAAGTCAAAAACGTAAAGATTTGGTTTCACATTGAAGTGAGTTTAGCCGCGCTTGAATGGCAATAAACTAATAGGCGTCCCAACACGGAAATTGTATGAAGAAAAAAATAGCAGTTATCCACCCCGAAGCAGGAATTTCATCAAGCGGTGGGTCGCAATTGAGTGCTTATGAGATGGCTGAACATCTTGCAAGTTTTTTTGATGTAAGGTTGTTAAGCGCTTCGAAGTGTAGCGACCTAAGTGTTGTTATCCCTTGCATCCCTAGAGGTAAAGTTAAAAAAGCGCAGAGAAACAAGGTTATAGATTGGTTGCTCACCCGCTTTGTCTCCAACCCTTCTTTACTCATTGAAGCAATTACGAGTTTTCTTACCTATACACCGTACCTGCTCTTTAAGAAAGCTGATGTCATCTATCCAAATAACGACTACGGCGGGTTAGCAGTCGCCTATGTTGCAAGAAAACTATATAAAGCCCCCATCTTGTATACCGAGAGGGCTGGCATGGTTTCAGGAGGGAAGGTACTCAGAAGGAATCTCAAATTTAAACCTGACTGCTTGGTTGTATTTAACGAAGAAACCAAGCGTTACGCACTGTCTATCAACCCTAAACAACGTGTAGAAGTTATTCCTAACGGTGTTAACCTTTCACTCTTTAGTCCAGTCGGTGAAAAATTTGACCATGGTTTACAAGGGCCCGTTATACTGACTGTGGGTTCTTTGAATAGAAGAAACCACAAGAGATTACACTTGGCTATTGAAGCCATGAGCAAGGTTTCTGATGGGGCTCTATTGATATGTGGAGATGGGCCAGATAAGCAATACTTCGAAGAGCTTTGCACGGATAAGCTAGGCCGTACTCGGTTCAAAATAGTAACAGTAGACTTTGCTGATATACCCAAAGTATATCGTTCGGCTGATTTATTTACACTGCCGTCTGAAGACGAGCCGTTTGGTAGGGTCTATTTAGAGGCGATGGCTAGTGGTCTACCTGTAGTTGCTACAGATGATGCTATGAGAAGAACGCTGACAGGCCAAGCTGGCATTGTGTGTAACGTCGAGAATTCAGTTGAATACGCTCAGGCAATTCAAACAGCACTTGAACGAGAATGGGGAGATCTACCGATTGAGCAGGCTTCTCACTATAGCTGGAAAAACGTGGCAGAGCGTTACGCTGAGGTAATCAACAGCATGTAATTACAGTGCTAAATAACGGTGCCTGATCATCTACCAAGGTTTAATTTTTGAATTCAACGCAGTTAAAGAATGGACGCATGTAAATCCGTAAGGAACAGTTGATGGCGCGAATATGTGTTATCGGGACGAGAGGTATTCCATCTTTCGTTGGTGGAATTGAGACAATTTGTGAAAATTTATATCCACGTTTAGTTGAGAGTCAGTCTAAATTTGAGGTCGTGCTTTTAAGTAGGCTTTCATACAAAAACATGGAGCGATATATTTTTAAGGGTGTAAAAGTTACCGTTTTGGCTGCGCCTAAAATTAGTGGCCTAGAAACGTTTGTACATACGTTTTATGCCCTCATTTACGCCAGGCTTTTTGTCCATCCTAAGCTCGTTCATTTGCATGGTATTGGTCCAGGCTTTTTCGCACCAATTTCAAGGCTATTGGGTTTCAAAACTGTAGTGACTCATCATGCTGCTGACTACAAAAGGCCCAAGTGGCGATGGCACGGGAAACTCATACTTAAGTTAGGTGAGTTATTCACGGTAATTTTTGCAAATAAAATAATATGTGTAAGTGCTTCTGTCTTAGAAGAAATTAATCAACGGTACGCTTTTTTACTTAGTAAAAGAGTAGTAATTAGAAACGCTGGTTCATTGGAGTTTAATGAGCACGAGGAAAGCAACTCAAACGTGCTATGTGAACTTAATCTTTCACCTAAGTCATACATCTTAGCCGTTGGGAGGTTAGATAAAACAAAGGGATTTGACGATTTAATAAAGGCCTTCTTAGACTCGCCTTCATTAAACAAAAAGCTTGTTATCGTTGGCTCTAACTATGTTGAAGACAGCTATGTCTTACACTTGAAATCTTTCGCTAGCGAAAACGTTGTCTTCGCCGGGATACGCACCGGAAATGAACTCGTTTCTCTTTACCAGAATGCTGCGTTGTTAGTAAACCCCTCTTACATGGAAGGTTTCTGTTTGGTTCTCGCAGAAGCCTTGTCTGCGGGTACCCCCATCATTGCAAGTGATATTGCTGCTCATCGAGAATTTGAACTAGCCGAGCAGAGCTACTTTCCAAGAGGTGATACAAACGTACTTCGTAACAAATTGAAAGTTGAAGATTTTGAGACCTACAAAAGTACCCATGCAGAGTCTCTTCAGAGAAACAATACGTGGTCCTTAAACGCTAAAAGGCACGAAAGTCTGTTTAAGAGTCTTTTAAATAAATCGTTTTAAAAATTGCCAATATTCGGCTGCAATTTTGTTTATGTGAAAATCACTAGCACGTAACTTACTCTTAGTTGAGTAGTTCAAGCGTATTTGACTAATCTGCATTTGATTAATAGCGAGCGTCAGCTTAGTCTCGTCATTCATTGGTACCAAGATACCAAACTTGCCAAAATGCAAGCCGTCACTTTCGAAATCCGCGTCTGCTTCGAGTATTTCCGCAGGTCCTGAGGGGCAATTTGTCATAATTACAGGAAGACCAAGGGTCATGGCTTCTAATAAAGCGTTGGGAAAGCCCTCATTGGTAGACGCAGAAATATAATATTTAGCTTTCGCTATAACTGAAAAAGGGTTTTTCGCGTAGCCTAATAGAAGCACTCTTCCTTCTGCGCCTTTATCGGCGATAAACTTTCTGAGCTCTTCTTTCTGCTCACCCTCTCCCAGAATACAAAGTGGCGAGGTTTCACTTGATGTGAGGTAAGCGTTTATTAGCTGCTTAAAGTTTTTAGCTTCAGTTAGTCTTCCCACACTGATTATAAAGCTTGAAGGGAGTGAAATTTCGGGCTTTTCCAAGCTCGCGGCCTTGATGCCATCAATATCATAGGGATTGTAAATAGTGTGCGCTTTTTTGGCACTAACGCGAAAATGTTCGACAAGATCGCTCGTCACACCACTAGAAACGCCTAGTACAGCATCTGCATTAGGGTAGCTAAGCCAAGGCATGACACCAGCTACCGCTCTTTTTACACCTGAGAATTGGTTATCTAGATGACTACTTAGGTGCATGCGCTCGCATAAAACTACTTTATGTTGTTTGCCTATACGTGTTAAGGCATTGCAAACATTAGCTCTTACTAAAAAGCTTACAACCAGTGATGGCTTCTCTCTTTTAAGAACCTGGTGGAATTGCACCACGCTGAATAGCAAAGAGCGTTTCGCATCGAGTTGATGAACTTTCACGTTAGATGGTAGCGGTCTTGCTAATGGCTCATCGTCTAGAAGAACGATGCTTACGTCCAGTTCAGCATAGTGGCTTTGAATACTTAATAAATTAACGAGTGCTCTTTCGGCACCGCCAAAGCCTATTGAATTAATGAGAAAGAAAACTTTTCTTTTTTCCATAATAAAAGGTCAGCTTGCTGACTGATTCGTGAGTGTCAGAGTCTTACCTTCCAAGTTTCTTTCTTATTCTATCCTTGTTTAATATTACCTTTGAGGTCGCTACTAATCCCGCCTCTCGCAGAGATAATGCAATCCAGCCGAGCTTGTTATTCTTCTTGCCTATTTGACTAAGAATCTGATTTGCAACTCTATCATTGTACGCTTCTTCCCCTAATAGCTCGCGATGCTTTTTGAATGCTTTTAGACGAGGGAATACTTTCTCAAGAGGCATATTTGCTACTTCAGTTGAAATACTTACATGACCTCTACGGTAAAAGTAAATGTCTTTGGGAATGTTTTTAAACACAGCGTTTTCAAGGGTTATGCGAACGAAGAAATCCCAGTCTTGACTATTTTTTAACTCTTCATCAAATCTAAGCTTTTTCGCTAATGCTGTTTTGCAAGTTACACCACTCATTCCGCAGAATTTGTTACCTTTCTTAATTACGTCTGTAGTGATGTTTTCAATTGGGTTGATATGCACCTTGTCTGGCGTTTCTAAGAAGCGATAGCCGCATGTCACTGCATCTGCACTATCGTGCGCTGCAATATGTTGCTCCAAATAATCGACGTCCCAAACATCGTCATCATCAAGAAACGCTATAATATCTGCGCTTGATTTATCAATACCCAAGTTTCGGGCAGCATTTGCGCCAGATGCTACTGGAGTTTTGATATAAGTAAAGTGCTCAGCAGGAAACAGAGACAACACTTCTTCATAGCTAACTGATGAACCGTCATCAATTACAAATACTTCCTTAGGGGGAACAGTTTGCTTTAATACTGCGGCAAGGGATTCTTTTAAATAATCTGGGCGATTATGCGTCGTAATGACAACTGAAACTGTTTTTTGCATCTTTTGTCCATGATGATTGAAGGGTGAGCGATGTTACCATTTTTGCGGCTTCAGCTAATTAACAAGCAAAAAGCTCACCACATTGGTAGATTCAATCGTTGTTACGACTTTATCTATACTTCTGGCGATTTTAAAAAGCTAGCAAAACAAAATAGTAGATATCGAATATTACAAGTAGTCGAATTGTTCGAGAATTTTTCTAGCACCGGCTTCAGTTAAATGACCATAGTCAAATTGTACAGGTATATCGTTTACTTCAGTTATACATACTGTTTGGTCAGCACACATTACATTAACCGTAGAAAAGTAATCAGCATTTAGATTTGTTAATTCCTTTTGCATTTCAGAGTCAATTTTTCGAACCTCGTCTAAATTGCTACTATTCATTATGGTTTCAACGCTATCTGACATTGCTAGTACACGAGGCAACGGTTGGAAATATTCGACTACGGGGCCAATAACTACTACCTCTAGCCCTCGAGACTGTAACAGTTCGATACTTTCACGTAGTAGGGCAATATCTTTTTCAAGCCATCTCGCAGAGATGATAACTTTTGAATACTGCTCGGACGTTATCGATTCACGATAAGCCCAATTCATGAGCTCTTCGCAACGTTTTGCTCCGCTGGTTTTCAACACTGGCTTACATCCACTGGCTGTAATTTGGCTAAGAGTTTGATTCTCTCTAATATTTGCCTTAAGAGAAGAGTACCAATGCGCGGCATGACTGTCACCTATCAAAAGGATATTTTCCTTGCCATCGTCAGTCGCAATACATGTAGTTTTATCGAAGTCTTCTATTCCCGTAGACTGTGACGTCAAAAAGCACGTACCTCCCCGAAAATGAGGCGTACGGTATGTTAAGAAACTCTCCAGCTGTTTTTGCTTTTGTGAAAATTGAGACTCCTGAAGGCTCTGGTTAAGCCACACTGTCGATGCTAGCAAACAAGTAAGACTTACCGTTGCGAAGCCTACCTTTAGAGGTTTGCTTGGGCCACGCCTGAAACGCTCTTCAATATAATAATAACCAAGACTTCCTAATAGTATTGATATGAGCAATATGGCTACTTTGTGAAATTGCGTTGCTTCTTGCTGCAAAATTAGCGGATAGAAAATGATTACAGGCCAATGCCACAGGTATAGTGAATACGATATATTGCCAAAAAATTTTGCGATATTTAAAGATGAAAGCCGATATGCCCAATCGCCTTTGCGAGAGAGCCCGAGAAATAATGTCGTCGCTAAGGTCGGAATTATGACTTTAACACCAGGGAAGTCATCGTGACTCATCCATATAGTGGAAGCCATTAATACAAGTATACAAGAAAAGTTGCTAATCTCTCTTAAGCGAGGTTTTATGGATAGGCGAGATAAATATATAGCTGCGAACCCGCCAGCAATAAACTGCCAAAATCGAGTAAACGGCGAGAAAAAAGCGAAGTTTATATCTGTGTTTGAAAGTATTAAACAAGCAATAAAGCTTACAAAACCAATAGCAAGTAGACCCGCATACTTCCATTTGCTGAACTTTGAGAAACAAAAGATTAAAACAAATGGCATTACAGCATAAAATTGCTCTTCAACAGAGAGTGACCATGTATGAAGTAACGGATTCCCCTGAAGTTCTGAGTCAAAATATCCAGATTTTGAATAGAAGTAAAAATTTGAAAGGTAAAGAGAGGAATAAATAAGGCTGATGGAATAACCTTTAAACTCACTCGGAAGAAAGAAAAAGAAGGCGAAAAGAGAGGTGATAGCAGCAACGGTAATGTAAGCTGGAAATAAACGTTTAAACCGTTTTACATAAAAATCAGATATGCTAAAACTGCCGGTAGAAAGGCGTTTACATATTTGGCCAATAATAAGATAGCCAGATATGACGAAAAATATATCGACCCCGATAAAGCCGCCAACTAAATGTTTGGGACTAATATGGTAGATAACAACGCTTAGTACTGCTAGCGCTCTCAGTCCTTGAATGTCGGTTCTGAATGAAGATGTCACCCCAATGTTTCCCCTGAATATTAATTCCAATTAAGTTTAAGCAAAAGATAAACCAATAATTAAACGTGCGAGATTGACATCTTATTTGGTGTACAACGGGCTACTGAAGGGGAGTGTGACTATTTTTATTTTGAATAATATCTTCCGCTATTAACGATGCACCATAATTAGAAACATGGTTGTCGTCAAAATATAGAGAACGGCCCCCTTTAGTTGAGAAACAAGCTTCGCTTCCGCAAAAGTAATGTGCAGGATTAATTAGCACTACATTGTCAGGGTAATCGGTACTTTTGAAGTGATTTATTATTACTTCGTTG